>NZ_JBNDHZ010000029.1:0-60235 GCF_056755355.1 Luteibacter sp. HAY1-4A | reverse complement strand
AGATGTGTATAAGAGACAGGATGGGTGCTTGCGGCAGTCGGGCCCGCTGCCGCGGATCGCCGCTGAAGCGGCTCCCACAGCGAATCGACGCTTGTTTAGCGGGCCTGCTCCCGGTTATCCTTCCGCTTCTTTGCCGGACAGGACGCCGGGAAAGGAGTTGTACCGGTGCGGAGAGGTGTCCGAGTGGTTTAAGGAGCACGCCTGGAAAGTGTGTATACGTTAATAGCGTATCGCGGGTTCGAATCCCGCCCTCTCCGCCAGTTTGTCTTTATGGTGACCCTGTCGGTCCCCCCGCGACGATAGACCGTAAACTCCGCCAGGTCCGGAAGGAAGCAACGGTAGCGGACGATTCGGGTGCCGGGGTGTGGCTGGCAGGGTCATCGCCTTTTCGGGGCGCGCTTTCACGACCCCCCGGTCCTTGGCACAATCCACTGTCGTCCCAAGGTACTACGCATGTCCTATCAGGTCCTCGCACGCAAATGGCGCCCCCGCAAGTTCGCCGAACTGGTGGGCCAGGAGCACGTGGTCCGCGCGCTCACCAACGCGCTCGACTCCGGGCGCATGCATCATGCCTACCTCTTCACCGGTACGCGTGGTGTCGGCAAGACCACCATCGCGCGCATCTTCGCCAAGTCGCTCAATTGCGAGCGCGGTGAATCGGCCGATCCGTGCGGCGAGTGCGCGGTCTGCACCGCCGTGGACGCCGGGCGCTTCGTCGACCTGCTGGAAATCGACGCGGCCAGCAACACCGGTGTCGACGACGTGCGCGAGGTGATCGAGAACGCGCAGTACGCGCCGTCGCGGGGCCGCTTCAAGGTGTACCTCGTCGACGAGGTGCACATGCTTTCCAAGCCGGCCTTCAATGCGTTGCTGAAGACGCTGGAAGAGCCGCCGCCGCACGTGAAGTTCCTGCTCGCCACCACCGACCCGCAGAAGCTGCCGGTGACGGTGCTGTCGCGCTGCCTCAAGTTCAACCTGAAGCGCCTGCTGCCCGAGCAGATCTCCGGACAGATGCGTCACATTCTCGGCGCGGAAGCCATCGAATACGAAGACGAGGCGATCGTCGCGCTCGCGCATGGTGCCGACGGTTCGTTGCGCGACGGCCTGTCGCTCCTCGACCAGGCCATTGCCTACGGCGGCGGTGCGCTGCGCGCTGCCGACGTGCGTGCCATGCTCGGCAGCGTGGAGCGCGGACAGGTGCTGGGCGTGCTGGAGGCCCTGGCCGCCGGCGACGGTGCGGCGCTCATGGCGGAATCCGACCGCATCGCCTCGTTCTCGCCGGACTTCGGCGGCGTGCTCGACGACCTCGCCACCGTGCTGCATCGCGTGCAGTTGATCCAGCTGGTGCCGGGATACCGGGGCGAAGAGGCCGACGAAGGCCTTGCCGACCTGGCCGCCCGCCTTGCTCCGGAAGACGTGCAGCTCTACTACCAGATCGCCACCAGTGGCCGGCGTGAACTCCCGTTGGCCCCCGACGCCCGTATCGGCTTCGAAATGGTGCTGTTGCGCATGCATGCCTTCCGTCCCGCGGAAGCCGGGCAGGGCGCGTCGGCGCCGCGTCCGGTGGCCGCAGCTGCGTCGAATGGGCCCGCTGCCGCGGGATCGCCGCTGAAGCGGCTCCCACAAACCGAGTCGGCCGCGCCAGCCCCGCGGCCGGCGCCTGCCCAGGCGGCGCCACCCGCGCCGGGCCCGGCACCCGCCGCCCCGCCTCGGTCCATCGCCGTCGGTGCCAACGGCTTGCCCGACTGGCACGACGTGGTCGAGCGCGCGAACCTGCGCGGCCCCATCGGGCAGCTGGCGCAGAACTGCTCGTTGCGGGAGATCGACGGAGAGACCATGGTGCTGGCGCTCACGCCATCGCACATGCACCTCGCGGTCGAACCGCTCACCAGCCAGATGGAAGAAAAGGTCTCGCAGGCCCTCGGCCGCCGTATCCGTTTCCGCTTCGTCGCCGACCGGGGCAACCTGGGCACGCCGGCCGAGCGCAGGGCGCAGGCAGCGAGCGACGCGCAGGCCAACGCGGAGGCCTCGATGGAAGCCGATCCGCTCGTACAGACGCTCAAGCGCGAATTCGACGCACGCGTCATCCCGCAATCGATCAAACCCGTGGAGCCAGGAACGTGAAAGGTCAAATCGGTCAGCTGATGCAGCAGGCCCAGCGCATGCAGGACGAGATGAAGCGTGCGCAGGACGAACTCGCCAAGACGGAGATCACCGGCAGCGCCGGCGGTGGCCTCGTGACCGTCACGATGACGGGCGGCCACGAAGTGCGCTCGGTGCACATCGACCGCCAGGCCTTCGCGGACGATCCGGAGATGGCCGAAGACCTCGTGGCCGCCGCCGTGAACGATGCCGTGAACAAGATCGCCGAACTCAGCCGCACGCGCCTCGGCGGCGTCACGGCCGGGCTCAACCTCCCGCCCGGTTTCAAGATGCCGTTCTGACGAACGGCCGTCGTCCACGATGAGCAACGGCTCCCGCCTCCTCGGCGAACTGATCGACGCACTGCGCTGCCTGCCGGGTGTGGGCGCGAAGAGTGCGCAGCGCATGGCCTTCCACCTGCTGGAACGCGAAAGGCAGGGTGGCTTGCGCCTGGCGTCGGCGCTGGAATCGGCCATGCGCGACGTCGGCAACTGCACGCGCTGCCGGAATTTCAGCGAAACGGCGGTGTGCTCGCTGTGCGCAAGCGCCAGTCGCGACCGGCAGGTGCTGTGCGTGGTGGAGTCGCCGTCCGACCTCGCCGCCATCGAGCAGGCCACGGGGTACCGTGGCCACTACTTCGTGCTGCTGGGCAGGCTGTCGCCGCTCGACGGCCTTGGCCCGGACGAACTGGGTCTGCCCCTCCTGGCGGAGCGGCTCGGGGAAGGTGACGTTGAGGAAATGATCATCGCGACCAATCCCACGGTCGAAGGCGAAGCCACCGCCCATTACATCGGCCAGCTTGCCAAGGCCGCGGGCATCCGCGCCACACGGCTTGCCCACGGCGTGCCATTGGGCGGCGAACTGGAGTTCGTCGACCGCGGCACGCTCGCCCATGCTTTCGGAAGCCGGCAGTCGCTTGGCTGATCTTTTGAGGACCCCAGGATGACCGATACGATTTTCGCCAAGATCGTTCGCCGCGAGATTCCGGCCGACATCGTCTACGAGGACGACGACGTGCTGGCCTTTCGCGACCTCAACCCGCAGGCGCCGGTGCATGTGCTGTTCATTCCGAAGCGGCCCATCGCCACGCTGGACGATGCCGTTGCCGGCGATGCCGAACTGCTCGGCAAGCTGCTGTTGGCCGCCGCGGAGTACGCGCGGAAACAGGGTTTAGCGAAGGACGGCTATCGCACGGTGATCAACACCAACACCCACGGCGGACAGACCGTGTTCCACATCCATGTCCACCTCCTGGCCGGGCGCCAGATGCACTGGCCGCCGGGCTGAGGGTCGCGGCCGAGCGTCAGCACGATGCATGGACCCGTTAGGGGGTCCTGATCCGCCAAGGTTGGCGAACGCCATACATCAGCGTTCGCCATAACCATTCCATCGGGCCGAACCGATACCGCTTCAGCCACCAATGGCTGACAAAGACTTGACCAAGGTAAACGGCCATCCCAAGCCACATGGCTTGCGATGGACTCAGACAGCCAAACAGGCCTAGTCCGTACCCGAAGAATATCCAACCGAAAATCAGGGACTGGGCCAGATAGTTGCTGAAGGCCATTCGACCCAGGGGGCCAAGCACGCTCAGCAGGTGATCGGCCCTGGTGAACGTGTAAAGGGCTACGCAGGCGGCTCCATAGCCGATGGCGAGCACGACCGGGCCCAGCGTGATCAGAGCGGAGACGACGGGCGCCAAAACTCGCCAGGAAGATCCTGCATCAGGTAACTCCAACAGGCCTATACCTGCGCCAAGGACGAGGCCGAACACGGCGGCACCGATGAATACACGGCGATGCCTCTCGGGATTGCGGAACACACCGCTCCGCCAAGCGAACACGCCAAGCAAAAACAACGCGAACGTCCGCGGGGCCACCAATACGTGGAGCGGAGCAATGCGAGGTATTTCGGCGAGGTTGAAGCGGACGACTTCGCTCCAGGTTCCACTCGAATAGACCAACGTAGCAACCCGGACGTATTGTCGAAGTGCCGCCTCGTCGGGTCCAAGGAAACTGTCGGGAAGCCACCATGGCATGACGGCATAAGCCAGCATGGCCACTGCACAGGCGGCGACGAGGACGCGATTCGAGGCATATAGGAATGGCAGGGCTATCAACCCTATCAGCGCGTACTCCGTGAGGATGTCGCCATTCCAGATGAAGCACAGATGCAGGACGCCAAATCCAAGCAGAGCAAGCAGTCGTCGGACCAGCAGCGATAGGCGCTGTGCTTTGGCAGCGAGCCTCTCGAACTGAATGGCAAGGCCAATGCCAAACAATAGGGAGAACAGGGCAAACGCCTTCGATTCCATACCAATGCCGACCACCGCATCGACCATACGATCCAAGCGGGATCCTTCCATGGTCGGCGGCAGAAACTGCTGAAACAACGAAACACGGAACTCGGTGATCAGGTTGACCGAGAGCACCCCGAAGAGTGCCACGCCGCGCAGCACGTCGATGACGGATATCCGATGGTCGGGGCGGATGGGTAGCGCAATATCCTGCCCCAAGTATCCGCCCGGTGTTGAAACTTGAGTATCCATGTAAGCCATGCGCGATGGACAAAAAAAGCCGGCTTTTGACAGCCGGCTTTTTCGTGGGTCACTTGCGGGGCGGGGGTGCTACGTGGACCGGCCGCACGATGACCGTGCGCGGGCGGTACCAGAACGGGTCGCCCCAAGGACCGTAACCGTACGGGCCCCAGCCCGGACCCCAGCCCGGGCCCCAGAACGGGTCGTAGAAACCTGGCGGGTAGCGGTTCACCGGAACGCGCTTGGGCCACAGGTACACCACGTCGGCCTCGACGCGCGGGTAGGCGTAATCGAAGTCGCCGACCTTCTGCGTGACGGCGCCGTGCAGCGTGCCGGTCACGGTGATCTCGCGACCGCGGACGAAGACCTCCGGATCGTAGAAACCGTCGCGGCAGGCCACGAAGCGGCCCTGGCTCTCGTTCTTGCCGGCCGTGGGCCGTGCCTGATCGTCGAGCGGTTCGGACAGTACGAAGAAGCAGGTTTGCTGCGGGCCCGGCTCGGTCTTGATGATCTCGCCGCCCCAACGCACCTTGGCGCCCGGCGCGCCGCCCTGCTGGGCACCGGCCGTGGATACGTCGTTGAACTGGCCCTGCAACGGCTGGGGCACCGTGGCGCAGGCGCCGAGTGCGAGAGTCGCCGCGGCGATGGCCAGCGGTTTGTACATGGACATGTCACGTCTCCTGAATACCGGGCACGGCCGATACCATGCCCTTATTTGACCACGCGGCGCGCCTTGAATTCCTTCACCTCGCGCCGAAACCGGATGACCGATTCAGGCGGCGGTTCGTCATGCCCGTAGCGCGACCGCAAGTAAAGCTCGCTCAACCTTTCCAATGCATTTCTCTGCGTGGGCAAGGCGCGTCCGGCGCGTGCAAGGAAATGCCTTGGACCTTCACCCGTCCTTCGCGCGACACCCGCTCTTGCCAGCTTCCGCTGGAGCCTGCGCATCGATACGTCCAGCGCATCGCCCTCGCGCGGCTGGAACAGGGCCCAACCCAGCGCCACGGCGATCAGCAAGGCGCAGCCGACGGCGAAGATCGCGACCAGGTCCGCCGCCTCGGCGCGCGCGACGCCGAACGGTTGCAGCAGTCCTTGCTGACGTAGCGCGTCGAAACCGATAACGCCCCGGTTCCACCATTGGTTGACCACGTCCCAGCGGTCGCGGAGGTTGCGCAGCCAGGCCATGTCGAAGAGGCCATCGCCGCCGCCATGTCCCGCGTTCGCGGCGGCGGCACCGAGCTGCACGCGCTCCGGGCGCACCGCGGCCGTCGGATCGAAGCGGACCCACCCCCGACCCTCGAGCCATACCTCCGACCAGGCGTGCGCGTCCGCGCGCCGCACCAGGAGGTACTGTGCATTGGCGTTCCAGTAGCCGCCCTGGTAGCCGGTGACGACGCGGGCGGGCAGGCCGGCCGCGCGCATGAGGAAGGTAAAGGCGGACGCAAAGTGCTCGCAGTAGCCCTCGCGCGTGCCGAAGAGGAAATCGTCGATGCGGTCGCGGCCCAGTGGCGCGGCAGCGAGCGTGTAAGAAAAATCGGCGTGGAACATGGCCAGGGCGGCACGGGCGATGGCCTCGCGATCCTCCCCGTAACGCTGTGCCCAGGATGAGGCGAGGGCCCGTGCGCGCGGGCCTACCCCGGCCGGCAAAAGCAGGTTTTCCGTCCGGGTGGCCTCGCCCAGGGTCGCCTCGAGCCGGTAACGCGTGGCGGCAAGCCCGGCGAAGGATGTGACCTCGTCGATGCGCTTCCGTGCCAGCACGGTGTGATCGGCATGCATGACCGTCTCGGGCGGTGCAGCCATGGGCAGGTCGAGCATGGGCACGACCCGGTCGTGCGTGGGTTCGATCGACACCTCGTAGGCCGTCTGGCCACCGTATTCGGCCGGCGCGGGCGAACGGCCCATGTTGCGGAAACCCGGCGCCCAGGCTTTTCCGTCGAACGACTGCATGGTGAATGCGCGGAAGTACCGCAATTCGTTTGGCGGTGGCGGCCCGGCGAAGGTCACGCGAAGCGCCGGGGTGTCGTCGGTCATCAACTCCATCATGTCGCCGGGCGCGAGACGATTCGAAAGTCCGGTGGTGGCCGCGGCATTCTGCGGCGTTCCCCATAGCGGCGTGCTGAGGCGTGGCACGAACAAGAAGGCGAACAGCGACAGCGGCACTGCGGCGAGGAGGGCGAGCAGCACGGGTTTGAATTCGCCCGCCCACGTCGTGGTCTGCGGCTCGATCTCCTCGAGCGAGCGCAGTGTGGCCAGTGCCGGCACGATGCCCAGGCAAACGAAAAAGCTTGCGACCAGCCCCTGGTCGAAAAGCAGCGCGCTCATGAGGGCGAAGCAGGCGAAGGCGATGCCGACGCGCGCGTCGCGCCGGTGTTCGCTCTCGAGCAGCTTGAGCACGAGCAGGCCTACCGCGAAGGCGCTGCCTGGCTCGCGTCCGAAAAGCGTGCCGTTCTGCATGATGATGGCGCCGAGCAGCAGGCCGATCAGCGGCAGCTTGATCCACACGGGCGCGCTACGGCCTCCGGTGCGCCGCTGCCGCCACCGCGCGGCAAGGATGACCGAGAGTGCCCCGGTGAGCCAGATCGGCAGGTGGAACGCATGCACCAGCAGCACGAATCCCATGGTGAGGCACAGCAGGTCGAACGAACGCCTGCCAAGCACGGGATCGCTCGTCGGTGCGCGCCGGAGCGACGGACGGAAGCCGGTCATGGCCGCAGCGCCAGGGCGGTCATGCAACGGTGATAGTGCTCGTCGCCCTGCGCCACGTCGAAATAGGCGTCGGGAAGACGCAGGCTCCAGCGACGTCCGGTATCGCGTGCTTCGTCGATCCAGCGCGCGAGCCGGGCGATGCGCGACTCGTCATCGAGGCCGTGCACGCCGTCCCAGTCCAGGCGCCAGTCTTCTTGCGGCGCCGGTTGTTCGAGATCCTTCACCAGCAGGCCATGGTGGCGTGCGCTGAGTTTCCAGGCGATCTGCCGGCGGGGATCGCCAGGACGGTACTCGCGCAACGACGCCGGTTCGTCGCCAGGGCGCGGACGTCCGCGATCCGTGTCGCCGCGGGGCTCGAACGGTTTCGGACCGAGCGCCTCCGGGCGCGGATAGACCAGCACGTTGCGGTCGGGACGCAGCCAGCTCCAGACCCTGAAGAGGCCGAAGGGCCACCGGCTGTGCATGCGCATGCGCGGCAAGGCGAGCCAGCCGCGGAATTCGGTGGGCAGTTCGAATTCCACCGTCACGGTGCCACCGTCGGGAACGCCGAACGCGAATTCGCGACCGGCGACGTCGAGCCGCACCGCCATGCGTTTGCGCTGGCTGGCGGCAACGTCGATCGACACATGGATGGCCTCGCCCGCACGCGCGGTGCCGGTGCGCACGCCGCCGATGGTGAGGCCGTTGAGCACGCGGAAAGCCACCAGCATGCTTCCCGACGCCGCCGCGCCGAGCAGACAGGTCAGCATCAGCGCGGCGTTGTTCGCGTAATTCAGCGCCCCGACGAGCATCACGGCGAGCAACACCGAAAAGCCCATGCCGAATCCGGTCGGCACGATATAGATGCGGCGCCGGTGCAGCAGGATGGGCAGCGGCTCCGGTTGGCGGAGCCGGGTCAGCGATGGCAGGCGACGCTCCGCCCAGGCGACCACCCGCTGGACCTGCGGCAGCATCAGGGCACCGCGGTCTCGGCGAGGATGGCGCGCGCGATGGCCTCGCGATGGCTACCCCGCGCGGGCACGAGGCGATGGGCGGCGGCAGGCACGAACACCGTCTGCAGATCTTCCGGAATGACGTAGTCGCGACTGCTCACCAGGGCCCACGCACGCGCCGCCGCGAGCAAGGCGAGACCGGCGCGCGGCGACAGCCCCACACGCACGTCGTTGTGCTTGCGGCTGGCGCTCAGCAGGGCCTGCAGGTAGTCGAGCAGGGTGCCGCTCGCCTTCACCGCCTGGGCCGCCGCGTGCAATTGGCCGATGGCCGCCATGTCGAGGCGCGGCGTCAGTGAGGCCATCATGTCGCGGCGGTCTTCCCCGGTGAGCAGGGCGCGTTCGGCGGCGGGGTCCGGGTAGTCCAGGCTCAGCCTGAGCATGAAGCGGTCGAGCTGCGAATCGGGAAGCGGGAACGTGCCCGCAAGGTCGAGCGGATTCTGTGTCGCCACGACGAAGAATGGCTTGGGCAGTTCCCGGGTGACACCGTCCACCGTGGTCTGTCCCTCGGCCATCGCCTCGAGGAGCGCGCTCTGCGACTTTGGCGTGGCGCGGTTGATCTCGTCGGCGAGCAGCAGGCTGGTGAAGATGGGGCCGGGATGGAAGCGGAACTCCCCCGTCTCGCGCTCGTAGACGCTGACCCCGATAATGTCGGACGGCAGGAGGTCACTGGTGAACTGGATGCGCTGGAATTCGAGATCGAAGGTAGCGGCCAACGCATGCGCCAGCGTGGTCTTGCCCACGCCGGGCACGTCCTCCAGCAGCAGGTGCCCGCCGGCGATGAGACAGGTAAAGGCCAGCTTCACCTGGCGGGGCTTGCCCAACAACACGCCATTGACCTGGGCCAGGGCGGCGTCGAGGCGGTGCCGCAGCATTTCATCGTGTAACGGATTTATCGCGGACATGATCGATGCGTCTGCCCCCCGGCCTGGCGATAGCGATGAGTGAGCGTTCGAGTGTAGCCGTGCCTGCGCGATCGTGGCGAGGCATCTTTCTCGCCGTGTTCGTCGCTTCGTGCGTCGCGAAGCTGGTGATAGCGTGCACGTTGTCGCCTTTCGGTGACGAGGCGTTCTATTGGCAGGAAAGCCTCGCTCCCGCATGGGGCTACAGCGACCTCCCGCCACTCACGGCCTGGCTCATCGCCGCGTCGGAGGCCGTGTTCGGCCACGGCCTGCTGCCCATGCGCCTGCCGTTCCTGCTCATCGGCGCCATGCTTCCCTGGCAGGTGGGCGCGATGGCCGCGCGCTACGGTGGCGAGCCGGCGCGCTGGCAGGCGGCCACGTTCGCGGCGCTTCTGCCTCTGGCGGGCAGCCTTGGCGTGCTCGCGCTGCCCGACGTACCGCTCACCTTCGCCACGCTCCTCGCACTGCACGGCCTGCTGATCGCGCTCGACACCGATCGCTTCGATGGGTCGCTCCTGCTGGGCCTTGGCCTCGCCATCGCCTGGATGACGCATTACCGCGCGGCGATGCCGATGCTGGGCGGCCTGCTTTTCCTTTTGCTTACGCCACGCGGACGCCTGCAGTGGCGGCGCCCCGGTCTGTGGATCGCGATGGGCGTCGCCGCGCTCGGGCTGTTGCCCATCGTCCTCTACAACGTGGGCGCGCATGGAGCAGGCCTCGCTTTCCAACTGGTCGATCGCAATCCCTGGCGATTTCATGCGGATGCCCTCGTGCAACCACTGGAACAGGCCGTGGCGTGCACGCCGCTCGCCTGGGCGGCGCTGCTTTGGGCGATGGCGCGCGCATGGCGTCGCCGTGCCGAGCCACCCCTGGATGCGATCGCGGTTATCGGCGGCACGTTCGTCGTGGCGTACTTCGTCCTCGGTTTGTTCGCCGACGACCTGCGATTCCGCGCCCATTGGCCGTTGCCGGGTTACCTCGTGGCGTGCGTCGGGTTGCCGCTGGTGCTGCGCGATTCGCGAGTCGCCTGGCGCCGCACGGTCCTGGCCGGCTTCGTTCTGGCGGGTCTGGGGCTCGCCGCCGGCCTGAGTTACCTCGGCCTTGCCGCATCGACGCACGGTGCCACCGTCCTTGCCGGCGTGAAGGCGTTCCCTACGAATTTCACAGGGTGGCGAGAGAGCGCGGCGGTAAGTCGCGAGGCATTGGCGACGCGGCCGGACGCCATCCTCGTCGCCGACAACTTCATGCTTGCGGCGGAACTGCGCTTTGCGCTCGGTGCGTCGCATGCCGTCTATTCGTTGGACGGCCCGTTGAACGTGAAGCATGGGCGGGCGCCGCAACTTGCCACTTGGGAGCTGGACGAAGCAGGCCTCGCGAAACATGCGGGGCGCAGGATCCTGCTGGTGGTCGACGAGTCGAAGCTGCACGACGTCGAGGCGCGCGACTGGCTCGGTTCGATCTGCGCGCGGGTCGACATCGTCGCGCCCGCAGGGCGGGTAGAGGCGTTCGGCAAGCGCCGCAGCTTCGCGCTGTACGAGGGCAGGGCGAAAGCATCGCGTGGCCCCATCGGCCATCCGGACGATTGCGTCGTCTGGATGGCCGCCTACAAGGCGTCGCTTGCCAAGTAGCTTGGTGGGAGCCGGTTACGGGAGCATCACGCCGGCGGCTCTGAGCAGGCGCGATGTCGCGATCAGGGGCAGCCCCACCAGTGCGGTGGGGTCTTCGTTGTCGATCCGTTCGAACAGCGCGATGCCCAGGCCTTCGCATTTGAAGCTGCCGGCGCAATCCAGCGGCCGTTCGCGTTCGACGTAGCGCTCGATGTCTTCCGCGGACAACTCGCGGAAACGGACCCGGGTTTCGTCGACATGGGTCGTCGCGTCGCCATGGAGGTCGATCACGCACACGGCCGTATGGAAGACGACGTCGCGGCCCGAACTGGCCGCCAGCTGTTCGTGCGCCGCCCGCACGGTGCCGGGCTTGTCCAGTATCCGGCCTTCCAGGTCGGCCACCTGGTCCGACCCGATGATGACGGCGCCGGGGAACCGGCCGGCGACGTCCCTGGCCTTGGTTTCCGCGAGCCGAGCCGCGCGTGCCATCGGGCTTTCGTCGTGCCAGGGCGCCTCGTCGGTGCCCGGAGGCGCCTGTTCGAAGTGATCGAGCAGACGGCGAAGCAAGGCGGCGCGGTAGTGCGATGTCGAGGCGAGTACGACGGTGGGTTGCGGTGACACGTTCAGAAGTCCTTGTGGATGTGCTCGCGCACGGCGGTATCCAGGGCGGTCTGCGCGTCGTCGAGGGCCCGCAGGCGCGGTTCGAGCTGGTGCCTGGCCCGCACCAGGGCATCCACCGCGTCGTCCAGTTCCCTCTGGCTCGCCTCCGGGGCGCGGTCGCGGATCCACAGGCGTTGCTGGAGCAGGGCGCGAAGACCGGAATCCACCGCCTGCTGGGCTTCCAGTTCACCGGAGGCGGGCACGTCCGGGCTCACCGACATGACGGCGTGCGCTCGCTGGAGGCGATCGCGGCAATCCTTGAGATCGGACTCAAGCCGGTCGGCATTGTCCATCAGGTCTTGCAGGGCCCCGTGGCGTCGGCGCGACCGTTGATGACGCAAGGTCCACGCGCACAGCCCCAAGGCTATGATGACGGTGCCCGCAAGTGCATAATAGGCAAAGGAAAACACGCGCTCTCTTCCCCTTCATGGGCACCGGCCCGCCAATGGGGCACAGGAAGGGCAGTCTGCCCGAAAGTCGCCGGACCGCGCAAAAGCGTCGGAAAGTCCTGTCGGCGCCCCCTAACCGGTTGACTTCAGGCATGTTGATGCCTAACATCTCACGATTATGTCCGTGACATTGCCATCGTCCGTGGACGCTTGGCGCGAAGTTCGTGCGCGGCGTTCGTTCCAGGGTCAACTTCCCGTTTCGGCGTTTTCGCGCCTGGGTGAAGTGGTCGCGTCTCCCGAGGGCGACGTGACCTATGAACTGGATTTCGGCCGTGACGAATTCGGTGTTGCCTACGTGGCTGTACGCGCGAAGGCCGGGTTGACCCTCATCTGTCAGCGCTCGCTGGAACCATTCCAGCTGCCGGTGGAAGTCGATGCCCGTCTCGGACTGATCGTCGAGGAAAGCGAGGAGGCTTCATTGCCTCCCGGGTACGAAGCGTTGCTCGTCGAACAGGACGGCAAGCTCGATCCGATAGCGACCATCGAGGACGAACTGCTGTTGGCGCTGCCACTGGTTCCGGTGAATCCGGACCACGAACTGCCCGACGATGTACTGGGATCCGACGGGGACGACACGACCCCGCAGGAAAAATCTGAAAACCCGTTCGCGGCACTCCGCGGACTCATAAAGTAATTTCGCTGGAGATTTGTCATGGCCGTTGCCAAGAGCCGCAAGACCCCGTCCACCCGCGGCATGCGTCGTTCGCACGATGCGCTGAAGTCCGTGCAGCTGTCGACCGATCCGACCAGCGGTGAAGTGCACCTTCGTCACCACGTGACCAAGGACGGCTTCTATCGCGGCAAGAAGGTCATCGACACCCGCGGCGCGGTCGAAGTCGAGGACTGATCTCCCTTCCAGGGACGATCACAACGCAGGCGGCGCGGCAACGCGCCGTTTTGCGTTTGTGGCATATGGTTTTTCCGGCCCCGGGCCCGTCATGTCGCCCGGGTGAATCCTCCGTCTCATTGGGGATACGGTTCTGAAATACGCCCGCATCATCGGTACCGGCAGCGCGCTTCCCGAGAAAGTGCTGACCAACGCCGATCTCGAAAAGATCGTCGACACGAGCGACGAGTGGATCCGCACGCGCACCGGCATCACCGAACGCCATATCGCGGCGGAAGGCGAGACCACCGGCGACCTCGCCTTCCTCGCTGCCCAGCGCGCCCTCGAGGCGGCCGGCGTGAAGGCCACCGAGATCGACCTCATCGTGCTCGGCACCACCACGCCCGACATCATCTTTCCGTCCACCGCGTGCCTCGTCCAGCATCGTCTGGGCGCCAATGGCTGCGCCGCCTTCGACGTCAACGCCGCCTGCTCGGGCTTCGTCTACGCGCTGGGCATCGCGAACGCGTTCATGCGCAGCGGTCAGTCCAAGAAGGCCTTGGTGATCGGTGCCGAGACGCTCACCCGCATGGTCGACTGGACCGAGCGCGAGAGCTGCGTGCTCTTCGGCGACGGCGCGGGCGCCGTGGTGCTCGAGGCCTCCGACGAACCCGGCATCTTCACCACCCGCATGCGTGCGGACGGCGGCTTCAAGCACCTGCTGTTCAACCCGGTGGGCGTGTCGGCCGGTTTCAAGGACGAGCCGAATCACGGCGTGCGCATCAGCATGCTGGGCCGCGAAGTCTTCAAGGTGGCCGTCAAGACGCTCGACTCCCTGGTGGGTGAGACGCTCCAAGACGCCGGCATGAAGGAAGAGGAAATCGACTGGCTGATCCCGCACCAGGCGAACCTGCGCATCATCGAAGCAACCGCGAAGCGGCTGAACATGTCGATGGACCGCGTCATCGTCACCGTCGACAAGCACGCGAACACGTCGTCCGGGTCCGTGCCGCTGGCGCTCGATTACGCCGTGCGCTCGGGCAAGGTCCAGCGCGGCCAGAACCTGCTACTGGAAGCTTTCGGTGGCGGCTTTACCTGGGCCTCGGCGCTGCTGCGCTACTGACCGGGGAGAATGTGGGAGCCGCTTCAGCGGCGATAGGTGCTCCCGGCGGCCTCGCACGCCGCCGCGGGATCGCCGGCGTAGCCGGCTCCCACAAACAGACGGTGGCGCATGGCAGGAGCTTGCTGGCACCATTCGCGGTTTGAAGTCCCGGAACCGTTTCGCATGACCTCATCGCTTGCCTTCGTTTTCCCCGGCCAGGGATCGCAATCCGTCGGCATGCTCACCGAACTGGCGGCGGTCCATCCGGAAGTCCGCGCCACCTTCGACGAAGCCTCAGAAGGCGCGGGCGCCGATCTCTGGTCGATCAGCCAGGATGGCCCGAAGGAACTGCTGGACAGCACCGAGAACACCCAGCCCGCGCTGCTGGCCGCCAGCATCGCCGTCTGGCGCGTCTGGTTGAAGCAGGGTGGCCGCATGCCGGCCCTTCTTTCCGGACACAGCCTCGGCGAATACAGCGCCCTGGTGGCCGCCTCGGCCATTTCGCTGAAGGATGCCGCCGGCCTCGTCGCCGAGCGCGGCCGCCTGATGCAGGCGGCCGTGCCTCCGGGCGTTGGCGCCATGGCCGCCATCCTGGGGGGCGACGACGCCCAGATCGCCCAGGTGTGCGAAGAAGTGGCGCAGGGGCAGGTGGTGTCCCCGGCCAACTACAACTCCCCGGGGCAGCTGGTGATCGCCGGCCATGCCGAGGCCGTGGACCGCGCGTTGGCGCGTCTCGCGGAACTCGGCGTGAAGAAAGCCGTGAAGCTTGCCGTTTCCGTACCTTCGCACTGCATGCTGATGCGCGACGCGGCCGACCGCCTCGGCGAGCGCATGGCGGCCCTGGACTGGTCGCTGCCGTCGATCCCGGTGGTGCAGAACGCCGACGCGAAGGTGCATGGTTCCATCGAGGACATTCGCGGCGCGCTGATGCGCCAACTCTACCTGCCGGTGCGCTGGACCGAATGCGTGCAGGCGCTCGCCGCGGCAGGAATCGTCCAGACGCTGGAATGCGGCCCTGGCAAGGTGCTCAGCGGACTCATCAAGCGCATCGACAAGTCCATCGACGGCAAGGCCATCGGCACGCCGGAAGAGCTCGAAGCGGCCCTGGCCGCTGCCTGACCCTCACCACAGGACATCCTCATGACCTCATCCCTGCAGGGTGAAATCGCCCTCGTTACCGGTGCCAGCCGTGGCATCGGCGCCGCCATCGCCGACCTTCTCGCCGCGCGCGGTGCCACGGTCTACGGCACGGCCACCAGCGAAAGCGGCGCCAAGGCCATCGGCGAGCGGCTCGCGGCGCATGGCGGCCATGGCCGTGTGCTCGACGTGACCGACGCCTCGGCCATCGAAGGCCTGGTCGACGCCATCGCCAAGGAAACCGGCGCGATTTCCGTCCTCGTGAACAACGCGGGTATTACGCGTGACCAACTCCTCATGCGCATGAAGGAGGAGGACTGGAGCGCCATCATCGAAACCAACCTCACCTCCGTCTTCCGCACGTCGAAGGCCGTGATGCGCGGCATGATGAAGGCGCGCAAGGGCCGCATCGTGAGCATCGCGTCCGTGGTCGGGGTTACCGGCAATCCGGGGCAGGCGAACTACGCGGCGGCGAAGGCCGGCATCATCGCCTTCTCGAAATCGCTGGCCCGTGAGATCGGATCGCGTGGCATCACCGTGAACGTGGTGGCGCCGGGGTTCATCGATACCGACATGACCCGCGCGCTGCCGGAAGAACAGCGCACCGCGCTGCTGTCCGGCATTGCCCTGGGCCACCTGGGCGAGGCCAGCGACATTGCCGAGGCCGTGGCCTTCCTGGCTTCGCCGGCCGCCCGGTACATCACCGGTGAGACCCTGCATGTCAACGGCGGCATGTACATGCCCTGATAGGGCGCCCCGGGCGAGGCAGTCGCCACCGGCCCGGATTTGAGAGACAATCGCTATTTCGCGCCCCGCTCGTCACCGGTGGGGCGTCATCAACGTGATGGCGGCATGCTGGCGGGCACGGTCCTTAGCCACTACAATGCCGCCGGATTTTCCCTCGGGAGGCAAAGGCAAACATGAGCACCATCGAAGAACGCGTCAAGAAGATCGTCGTTGAGCAGCTGGGCGTCAAGGAAGAAGAAGTCACCACCAACGCGTCGTTCGTTGACGATCTGGGCGCCGATTCTCTGGATACGGTCGAGCTCGTGATGGCCCTCGAAGAAGAGTTCGAGTGCGAGATCCCGGACGAGGAAGCTGAGAAGATCACGACGGTCCAGCAGGCGATCGATTACGTCAAGGCTCACGTCAAGGCCTGATCGAGCGACTGGTTGTCGATCGGAGGCGCCGCCTCCCGTCGATCTCCGAGCGACACGGAAGCTGCGCCGTCATGGCGCAGTTTTCGTTTGCGCGTAACGCAACCTGCGCCCGCGTATGGTTCGCGCGAAACAGTGAAGGATGAGAACGCATGAGTAAGCGACGTGTGGTAGTGACCGGTATGGGCATCGTCTCGCCGGTCGGCAACGATCTCGCCACCGCGTGGAAGAACGTCGTGGAAGGCAACAGCGGTATCGGCCCCGTCAGCGATTTCGACGCCACCGCCTATGCGACGAAGATTGCCGGCGAGGTGCGCGATTTCGATCCGGTCGAGGCTTATTTCGTCGGGTCCGACGCGGACGACGACGAGAGGCGCTCCATCGCGAAGGACTTCAAGCGGATGGATCCGTTCATCCACTACGGAATCGTCGCGGGCACGCACGCGCTGCGTCAGTCCGGGCTGAAGATCACCGACGAGAACGCCGGGCGCATCGGCATCGCCGCGGGCGCGGGCATCGGCGGCCTGCACACCATCGAGGCCACCGCGATCGAGCTGCGCGACAAGGGTCCGCGCAAGGTCTCGCCGTTCTTCGTGCCGAGTTCCATCATCAACATGGTGGCGGGCAACCTGTCCATCTACCACGGCATGAAGGGCCCGAACATCGCCCTCGTCTCGGCATGCACCACGGCTGCGCACAACATCGGCATGGCCATGCGCCTCATCCAGTACGGCGATGCCGACGCGATGCTGGCCGGCGGTGCCGAGTTCGCCACCACGCCGACGGCAATGGCGGGCTTCTGCTCGGCCAAGGCCATGTCCACGCGCAACGACGATCCGACGCACGCCAGCCGTCCGTGGGACATCGGCCGCGATGGCTTCCTGCTGTCCAACGGCGCGGGCATGCTCATGCTCGAGGAATACGAGTTCGCCAAGGCTCGCGGTGCCACCATCCTGGCGGAGCTGATCGGCTTCGGCATGAGCGGCGACGCGTACCACATCACCGCGCCGAGCGGCGACGGTGCCGAGCTGGCCATGCGCAACGCGCTGCACGACGCCGGACTGAAGGCGGAAGACGTGCAGTACGTGAACGCGCACGGCACGTCCACGCCGGTCGGCGACCTTGGCGAAGCCAAGGCCATCCGCAACGTGTTCGGGGACCATGCCACGCAGAAGGGCAAGTTCGCGGTGAGCTCCACGAAGTCGGTCACGGGCCACCTGCTCGGTGCCGCCGGCGGCGTCGAGGCGATCTTCTCGATCCTCGCCATTCGCGACGGCATCATTCCGCCGACGATGAACCTCGAGAACGTCGATCCGGAAGTCGAGGCCCTGGGCATGGACCTCGTGCCGAACAAGGCGGAGAAGGCCGACATCCAGGTCGTCATGTCGAATTCGTTCGGCTTCGGCGGCACCAACGGCACGCTCGTCTTCCGTCGCGCCTGACGCGTTGGCATTCGTCACGCGAACCCTGGCCGGCCGGCGCGACCTCCTCGCGCCGGCCGCGTCGTATCCGGAGCGCTATGCGGCGCTGCTCGCCAGTGCCGTCACCGGCACGCCGCAGGCACGCTTCGACATCCTCCTCGCCGCAGGCGCGGAATCGCTGACCCTTTCGGCCGACGGCGTGACCCGCAACGAGCGCGGCGACGTGTTGCCCGGTTCCTTCCTCGACCTGCTGGACGCCGCCTGGGCCGCGCGTCGCCGCCCCCGTGTCGACGACGGTCTTCCATTTCATGGCGGATGGGTGGTCTACCTCGCCTATGAACTGGTGGGCCAGATCGAGCCCAGCCTCCGCCTGCCGGTGTCCGACGGTGCCATGCCCGTGGCCTTTGCGCTGCGCGCGCCGGCCGCGGCCATCGTCGACCATGTCGAGCAGCGCACCGTGCTCGTCGCGGAGGAGGGCGCGGAGGCATGGCTGGACATCCTTGCCGTCGACCTCGACGCCGAAAGTCCCGAACTACCGCTGGCGATGCCGTTCGCCGTGGAGGAAGACGATCCGTCGCGCTTCCTCGAGGGCGTACGCCGCGTGCACGAACACCTGCATGCGGGCGACGTGTTCCAGGTGAACCTCTCGCGCCGCTGGACGGCTCGCTTCACCGACGCGCCGGCTCCGGCGTCCCTCATGCGTGCCCTCCGCGCCGCCAATCCGGCACCGTTCGCCGGGCTGTTGCAGCGCGCCGGTTGGGCCGTGGTCAGCTCGTCACCCGAGCGGCTTGTGGCGTCGCGCGATGGCGTGCTCCAGACCCGGCCGATCGCGGGCACGCGACCGAGAGTGGCGGGCGACGACGATGCCGCGCGTGTCCGCGAACTCGTCAGCCATCCGAAGGAGCGCGCGGAGCATGTGATGCTCATCGACCTCGAACGCAACGACCTGGGGCGCGTATGCGTGCCGGGCAGTGTATCGGTCGACGAATTCATGGTGGTGGAGAGTTATGCGCACGTGCACCACATCGTGTCCAACGTGCGTGGCCGTGCCCGCGAGGGCACCACGCCGGGCCAGGTGATCGCCGCCACGTTCCCCGGCGGCACCATCACCGGCTGCCCCAAGGTGCGTTGCATGGAGATCATCGGCGCGCTGGAACAGGAGGCCCGCGGTGCCTATACCGGCGCGCTCGGCTACCTCGACGACAGCGGCGACATGGACCTCAATATCCTCATTCGCACGCTGTCCGTCGAAGGCTCGCGTGTCTCGTTGCGCGCGGGTGCGGGCATCGTCACCGACTCGATACCCGAGCATGAGCTTGACGAAACACGGGCCAAGGCGCGCGGCCTGCTTCGCGTGTTCGGCCTGGCATGACGTCGCGGACGTCCGTGGATTTCCTCGACGCGGACCGCGTGTCCGTGTCCGATCGCGGTTTCACCTATGGCGACGGGCTGTTCGAAACCGTCCGCGTCTTCCAAGGGCAGGCCCCGTTGTGGCCGCGTCATGTCGAGCGCCTGCACCTGGGTTGCGAGCGTCTGCGCATTTCGCCGCCGGACTTGGCGGCCGTCGGCAATGAAGTGTCGCGTTTGTCCGTGGGCCTCGACGATGCCGTTGCGCGCATCACGCTGACCCGTGGCACCGGCACGCGAGGCTACGCGCCTCCGGCCTCTCCGCACCCGACGCTTGTCGTGACCGTGTCGCCCCTCGCGCTCGACCCGGCGGCGGGCAGGGATGGCATCACGGTACGGCTTTGCACGACACGGCTCGCCGTCCAGCCGTTGTTCGCCGGCATGAAGCACCTCAACCGTCTCGAGCAGGTCATGTCGCGCGGCGAATGGGACGATCCGAGGATCGCCGAAGGCCTGATGCTGGACACCGACGGCCACCTGGTTTGTGCCATCGCCGCCAATCTCTTCGCCGTGTTCGGCGACCGGCTGGCGACACCGCCGGTCGATCGCTGCGGCGTGGCCGGCGTGGCACGGGCGGAAGTGATGTCGATACGCGACGTGGACGAAGTCCGCCTGAACCCGGCTCGACTCGCCGAAGCCGACGAGGTCTTCCTCACGTCGGCGGTTCGCGGCATTCTCCCGGTCCGGGTTTTCGCGACCCGCACGTGGCAGCCCGGCCCCGTCACCCGCGCCCTGCAGGCGCACTGGCGTGACATCGGCCTGCCTTCGCCAACAGGTTTCGAGGAATCCGATCGATGAAAATGCGCGGCGCCGCCTTGTGGCGGGCCATCCTGCTGGTGGTGCTGGTCGCGGCGATCGCCGTCGGCGCCTGGCTCTGGTTCGACTGGGCGCGCTTCGCCGGCACGCCACTGACCGTGCCCGCCACGGGGCAGAGCATCGACGTGGCGCGCGGGGCCTCGTTCAAGGACATCGTTCGCGATCTGCGTACACGCAAGGTCACGCACGCGTCGCCGCTTTACTGGCGCCTGCTGGCGATGGAAATGCATGCCTCGGGCCGGCTGCACGCGGGTGAGTACGTGCTGCGTCCCGGCATGACGCCGCGCAACCTCATCGCCGACATGGCAGCGGGTAAGGTCATGCAGCGCAATTTCACCATCGTCGACGGTTGGACCTTCGCCGACCTGCGCAAGGCACTGGCCTCCGTGGACACGCTGGCGCACGACACCGCCGGCGCCGACGACGCGGACGTGATGAAGCGCCTTGGCGCGGAAGGGGACCATCCGGAAGGCCGCTTCCTTCCGGAAACCTATGCGTACGTGAAGGGCGATACCGACTCGAGCATCCTGAAGCGCGCATACGCCGCGATGTCGAAGACGCTCGACACGGCATGGAGCGGCCGCGCGCCCGACCTGCCGCTGGCCACGCCCTACGAGGCGCTGATCCTCGCGTCCATCGTGGAGAAAGAGACGGGCAGGGCTGACGAGCGTCCGCGCATCGCCGGGGTCTTCATGCGCCGCCTTCGCCTGCGCATGCTGTTGCAGACCGACCCGACGGTGATCTACGGGATGGGTGCGGCATACGCCGGCAACATCCACCGCAGCGACCTCACGGCCGACAGTCCCTACAATACGTACACGCGGGTCGGCCTGCCGCCCACGCCGATCGCCCTGCCGGGACGCGCGGCCATCGAGGCGACGCTGCATCCGGCGGACGGCAAGGAGCTGTATTTCGTTGCCCGGGGCGACGGCAGCCATGTCTTCTCGTCGACTCTCGAAGAACACAACCGGGCCGTGGCCTGCTACCAGTTGAAGCGATGCCAGTGACGAGTACTCAGCGCGGCCGGTTCATCACCCTCGAAGGCGGCGAAGGCGCCGGCAAGAGCACCTTGCTGCGCGGCCTGGAGGAACACCTGCGCGAGCGTGGCATCGACCTCGTCGTCACCCGCGAACCGGGCGGCACTGAGGTGGGCGAGGCCGTGCGCGCCGTCGTGCTCGATGCCGCGAACAACGCGCTCTGCGCCGAGGCAGAACTGCTGCTGATGTTCGCCGCCCGGGCGCAGCACGTGCGCCAGGTGATCGAGCCGGCGCTGGCCGCCGGACGCTGGGTGCTCTCGGACCGCTTCACCGATGCCAGTTATGCGTACCAAGGTGGCGGCCGCGGCCAGCCCATCGAGCGTATCGCCGAACTGGAACGGTGGGCGGCGGAAGGCCTGCGTCCCGACCTGACCCTGCTGCTCGACCTGCCGGTCAGCGATGGCCGTGCCCGCGCCGCCGGCCGCGGCGAAGCCGATCGCATCGAGGTGGAGGGCGACGCCTTCTTCGAACGCGTGCGCGATGCGTACCGCGCCCGTGCCGCCGCCGATCCCGCCCGTTTCCGCCTGCTCGACGCCTCGGCCTCGAAAGCGGACGTGCTCGCGCAGGCGGTCGGTGGCCTCGTTCCCCTCCTTGCCGGAGGCACGCGATGAGCCGCTGGCCCTGGCACGACGACGCCTGGTCTCGGCTGCAGGCGCGGCACGAGCGGGGTGCGCTCCCGCATGCGCTGCTGCTGGCCGGCCCCGCGGGGCTGGGCAAGCGCGATTTCCTGGCCGCTTTCGTGAAAGGCCTGCTTTGCCAGCGACCGGTGGACGGCGAGGCCTGCGGCGCCTGCCGTGCGTGCCAGCTGGTGGATGCCGGTTCGCACCCCGACCTCGTCGCGTTGTCGTTCGGGCTGCGCAAGGACGGCGTCACACGCAGCGAGATCGTGGTTGACCAGGTACGCGACCTCTCGCAGAGGCTGTCGATGGCCAGCCAGTTCGGTGGCTGGCAGGTAGTGACGATCGACCCTGCCGACGCGATGAACGCCGCAGCGGCGAATGCCCTGCTGAAGACGCTCGAGGAACCGACGCCGTCGACCCTTCTCGTGCTCGTCGCCGACCAGCCGGCGCGATTGCCTGCGACCATTCGCAGCCGCTGCCAGCGCATCGACTTCCTGGTGCCCCCGCGCGACGTGGCCCTCGAGTGGCTACGCGCCCAGGGCGTGGCCGACGCCACCGCCGCGCTGGAAGCCGCCGGCGGCAATCCCGGCATGGCGCGGGCGTGGGCGGCCGACGGCGCACTGAAGCAGCGCGGCGAGGTCCGTCACGACCTGAAGGCGCTGGCCGCGGGGCGGGGCGACGCCATGGAAGTCATCAAGCGTTGGCAGGCCGCCGATCCGGCGCGCTATCTCTGGTTTGCCGCGCAGGCCGCCACCGACGAATTGCGCGCCCGCGCCGCCGGAATGCCGCCGCCGCTGGAGAGCCAGCTCGACGACGAAGCCCTCGATGGCTGGTACGGCAAGGCCAACCGGGCGCGCGATGCACTGCGTGGCCCCCTGCGCGCCGACCTCGTGCTCCTCGAAGTGCTCGCCGCCTGGCGCTGAAGCCATGCCCGTTGACGCGCTTTTATCGCGTCTTCGGTCTTAATCGAGCCGACGTTTCGATTCATCAGGAGCACTCCTTGGCACGCCATCCGGTCATCGACGGCAGCACCCGTCTCCTCGTCGTCGCCCCGCATCCGGACGACGAATCGCTGGCCGCGGGCATGCTGATCCAGCGCACGCTGGCGGCGGGCGGGCGTGCCGACGTGCTGCTGCTGACCGACGGCGACGACAACCCCTGGCCGCAGCGCTGGCTGGAGCGGCGCCTCGTCGTCGACGCCAGCGCGCGAGCGCGCTGGGGCGCCAGGCGCCGTGGTGAGGTGGCGGCGGCCCTGGGTCGATTGGGGGTCGGGTCCGACCACCTGCACGCCCTCGGCTGGCACGACATGGAGGTCACCAAGGAATTGCGCGTGCGCCATGCCGAGGCCCTGGCATCGGTCCGCCGCGTGCTGGAGCGGGTACGGCCCAATCTCGTGGTCATCCCCGATCTGGGGGACACCCATCCCGACCACGGCTCGGCCCACGTACTGGCCCGGCTAGCCCTGGCGGCGGCCGGGTCGATGGCCGACGTGCTCACCTACATGGTGCACGGGACGGAGCGCTCGGCGCCGGAAGACCTGCTGGTGCCGGACCTCGACCCGGAGCGGCAGGCGACGAAAGTCAGCGCCGTGCTGGAACACGCGACCCAGATGGCCCTCAGCCGGAAGCGGATGCTCCGCGTAGCGTCGCGGCCGGAACGCTTCGACCGCCCGCCGCCCGCACCCGGCACCGGCGCCCTGCGCCTGCCATGGCGGCCCGGCCCGCTGGCCCGCGCCCGCCTGCGGGTGGTCCTGGCAGACGGGAAGGGCGTGGTGGTGTGGCCGTGGCGGAAGGCGCCCCTGGAGCGGTCGGGCGGCGACTGGATCCTGCCCCTGCGCGACGCTCCGGGCCCGGCCTTCGCGAAGCTCACCGCCGACCTGTCCACGCCGTGGATCTACGACCGCTATGGCTGGGCCGGCCAGGACCCCGAACCGGTCGGGCTTGTAGCCCGCCCCGTGGGGTAGCTAGCATGGCCGTCAATCCAGGGAATCCTACGTCCATGACCGCCACCGCCTCCTCGCCGCGACAGGGCATCCTTTCGCTGAAGATCAAGGACGTGAACTCCCTGTACATCTCGTACATGCCCTACCTGAAAACGGGCGGCCTGTTCGCTCCCACGGCACAGCGCTACAGCCTGGGCGACGAGGTGGCCCTCCTGGTCACCCTGATCGACGAGAACGAGCGCCTCTCCGTCGCCGGCAAGGTGGTCTGGATCACCCCGGTGGGCGCGCAGGGCAACCGCACGGCCGGCGTGGGCGTCCAGTTCAACGAATCGCCCGAGAGCGAGGCCGCCCGGCAGCGCATCGAGGGCCTGCTGGCGGGCACCCTCTCGTCCGAGCGTCCGACCCAGACGATGTGAACCGCTGGCGCGGCACCGTCGAAAGCCTGCGAATGCACCATCGCAAGGCAGTTTCGCCTCATTAAGGCTTGTCGGAATACCTGCACGCACTGGTACAATAGATCGGTTCCCCAACGTGAGATTGTGGATATCCGGAGTCGTTGGCGCGTCCGTCGCGCCGGCACGGAGCGGTCCGTTTGGATCGATTCGAAAAAAGCTCCGGCGACACTAGCCGGACCGCTCGTCCCCGCCGACGGTCACTGATGCGCCCAGCGAGGCGCGGAGGTACGCAGCATCGTGCTTGCCCAATACTGGCCCGTCCTGTTGTTCATCGCCGTCGCCATCGGCCTTGGCATCGCCCTCCTGGTGATCGGCATGCTTGCCGGTCCGAAGCGTCCGGACGCCGAGAAACTCGCGCCGTACGAGTGCGGCTTCGAGGCCTTCGAGGATGCGCGCATGAAGTTCGACGTGCGCTACTACCTCATCGCCATCCTCTTCATCATCTTCGACCTCGAAATCGCCTTCCTTTTCCCGTGGGCGGTGGTGTTCGACAAGATCGGCGTGATCGCCCTCGTCGAAATGGCGCTGTTCCTCGCGCTGCTCGTGGTCGGTTTCGCTTACGTCTGGAAGAAGGGAGCGCTCGAATGGGAGTGATGACCAGCATCGACCGGGTGATGCACAACCCGGAGCCGCTCAATCTCGTCGACGACATCCTGCGTCCCAACGGCGACGCGCCGGTGGTGAACCGCGGTTTCGGCGTCACCAGCATCGACGCGCTCATGAACTGGGCACGCACGGGCTCCATGTGGCCGATGACCTTTGGCCTCGCCTGCTGCGCCGTCGAGATGATGCACGCGGGTGCCGCGCGCCTCGACCTCGACCGCTACGGCGTCATCTTCCGTCCCAGCCCGCGCCAGTCCGACGTGATGATCGTGGCGGGCACGCTGGTGAACAAGATGGCCCCGGCGTTGCGCAAGGTCTACGACCAGATGCCGGACCCGAAGTGGGTCATCTCCATGGGTTCCTGCGCCAACGGCGGCGGGTACTACCACTATTCCTATTCGGTCGTGCGTGGTTGCGATCGCATCGTTCCGGTCGACATCTACGTGCCGGGTTGCCCGCCGACGGCCGAAGCGCTGATCCACGGCATCCTGCAGTTGCAGAAGAAGATCCGCCGCACCCACACGATCGCGCGCTAACAGGGCCAGGGCATCATGAGCGTTATCAACGAGACCTCGCTGGTCGAACGGCTCGCCGCGCGCTTCGGCGACATGCTGAACGTGAAGGTCGAGCGCAACGAAGTCACCGCCGAGGTGGCTCCGCGCGACCTCATCTCCGTCGCCACCGCGCTGCGTGATGAAGCCGGCTTCCGCTTCGGCACCATCATCGACGTATGTGGCATCGATTACTTCGGCTACGGCAAGACCGAATGGGACACCGACACCGCGCAGGGCGAGAGTTTCTCGCGCGGCGTGGAAGGCGAGGCCATGGGCCGTTTCACCTGGGCGGAGCGTCCGCGCCATGTGGAGCAGCAGCGCCGTTTCGCCGCGGTGATCCACCTGCTGTCGATCGAACGGAACCAGCGCATCCGCCTGCGCGTGTCCTGCGAGGACGACGCATTCCCGGTCGTGCCTTCGATCACGCCGATCTGGCCCGGCGCCGACTGGTTCGAGCGCGAGACGTTCGACCTCTTCGGCATCATCTTCGATGGCCACCCGGACCTGCGCCGCATCCTCACGGACTACGGTTTCGTGGGCCACCCGTTCCGCAAGGACTTCCCGCTGATCGGCAACGTCGAGGTCCGCTACGACCCCGAGCAGAAGCGCGTGGTGTACGAACCGGTTTCGATCGAGCCGCGCGTGCTGGTGCCGCGCACGATCCGCAACGACGCCGACCTCGATCAGGCCAGGGCGGAATCCGCCGACCACTGGCGGGAGAACTAAGCCGTGGAAGAAATTCGCAACTACACGATGAACTTCGGCCCGCAGCATCCCGCTGCGCATGGCGTGCTGCGCCTCGTGCTGGAGATGGACGGCGAGACGATCGTCCGCGCCGATCCGCACATCGGCCTGCTGCACCGTGGCACCGAGAAGCTCGCCGAGTCCAAGCCGTTCAACCAGTCCATCGGTTACATGGACCGTCTCGACTACGTGTCGATGATGTGCAACGAGCACGCCTACGTGCGCGCCATCGAGAACCTGATGGGTATCGAGGCGCCCATCCGTGCGCAGTACATCCGCACGATGTTCGACGAGATCACCCGCATCCTGAACCACCTCATGTGGATCGGCTCGAATGCGCTCGATCTCGGCGCCATGGCCGTCTTCCTCTACGCGTTCCGCGAGCGCGAGGAACTGATGGACGTGTACGAGGCGGTGTCGGGCGCGCGCATGCACGCCACGTACTACCGCCCGGGTGGCGTGTACCGCGACCTGCCGGAGCAGATGTCGAAGTACCGCGAGTCGCCGTGGCACAAGGGCAGCGACCTCAAGCGCCTGAATGCCTGGCGCGAAGGCTCGATGCTGGACTACCTCACGGAGTTCACCAACGACTTCCCGGCGCGCGTCGATGAATACGAAGCGCTGCTCACCAACAACCGCATCTGGAAGCAGCGCACGGTCGGCATCGGCGTCATCTCGCCGGAACAGGCGCAGGCCTGGGGCATGACCGGCGCCATGCTGCGCGGCTCGGGCATCGCCTGGGACCTGCGCAAGAAGCAGCCGTACGCCGCCTACGCGGACATGGATTTCGATATCCCGGTCGGCGTGAATGGCGACTGCTACGACCGTTACCTCGTGCGCGTCGAGGAAATGCGCCAGTCGAACCGCATCATCCAGCAGTGCGTGGCATGGCTGAAGGCCAACCCGGGTCCTGTGATGGTGCAGAACTACAAGGTCGCGCCGCCCAGCCGTGAAGAAATGAAGACGGACATGGAAGCGCTGATCCACCACTTCAAGCTCTTCACCGAAGGCTATGGCGTGCCCGCGGGCGAAACCTATGCCGCGGTGGAAGCGCCGAAGGGCGAGTTCGGCTGCTACCTCGTGTCCGACGGTGCGAACAAGCCGTTCCGCGTGCACCTGCGCGCGCCGGGCTTCGCGCACCTGTCCTCGATCGACGCCATCGTGAAGGGCCACATGCTCGCCGACGTCGTCGCGATGATCGGCACCTACGATCTCGTCTTCGGCGAAGTCGACCGCTAAGTCGACGGAGTGAACTGAACCATGAAAGCCACCGGTCATTTCGAGCAGGTCAAGGACGTCGATCCCGTCGCCGTGCTCAACGATCACACGCGTGTCCACATCGACCACTGGGTGTCCAAGTTCCCGCCGGATCGCAAGCGCTCGGCGCTGATCCAGTCGCTCATGGCCGCGCAGGAGCAGAACCAGGGTTACCTCACCGACGAACTGATCACCGCGGTCGCCAAGTACCTCGAACTGCCGGCGATCTGGGCGTATGAGGTGGCCAGCTTCTACTCGATGTTCGAGACGAAGCCCGTCGGTCGCAACAACGTCGCCATCTGCACCAACATTTCCTGCTGGCTCAACGGTGCCGAGGGCATCGTGCGCCATTGCGAGAAGAAACTCGGCATCAAGACCGGCGAAAGCACGGCCGACGGCCGCGTCTACCTGAAGCAGGAAGAGGAGTGCCTGGCTGCATGCGCCGGCGCCCCGATGATGGTCGTCAACGGTCACTACCACGAGAAGCTGACGACCGAATCGGTCGACGCGATCCTCGACGGTCTCAAGTGAGGTAAGGGCAATGGCTAGCACCACCGGTCCGGTCGGACCCGCACCGCAGGAACACCAGGTCGTCTACACGACCCTGCACTTCGAAAAGCCCTGGGCCCTCGAGAGCTACGAGAAGGTCGACGGCTACAAGGCGTGGCGCAAGATCCTCGCCGAGAAGCCCGATCCCGCCGCGCTGATCGAAGAGATCAAGAAGAGCGCGCTGCGTGGCCGTGGCGGCGCCGGCTTCCCGACGGGCCTGAAGTGGTCCTTCATGCCGCGCACGGCGCCGGGCCAGAAGTACATCCTCTGCAACTCGGACGAATCCGAGCCGGGCACCTGCAAGGACCGTGACATCCTGCGCTTCAACCCGCACGCGGTCATCGAAGGCCTGGCGATCGCCTGCTACTGCACCGGGTCCACGGTTGCCTACAACTACCTCCGCGGCGAGTTCCACCACGAGCCGTTCGAGCACATCGAGGAAGCCCTGAAGGAAGCCTATGCGGCCGGCCTGCTGGGCAAGGACATCGGCGGTTCGGGCATCGACGTCGACATCTACAACGCCCTCGGCGCAGGCGCCTATATCTGCGGCGAAGAAACCGCGCTGATGGAGTCGCTGGAAGGCAAGAAGGGCCAGCCGCGCTTCAAGCCGCCGTTCCCGGCCGGCTTCGGCCTGTATGGCCGTCCGACCACGATCAACAACACCGAAACGTATGCGTCGGTGCCGGCGATCCTGCGCAATGGCGCGGAGTGGTTCCTCAACATCGGCAAGCCGAACAACGGCGGTCCGAAGATCTTCTCGGTGTCCGGCCACGTCAACAACCCGGGCAACTTCGAGATCAAGCTGGGCACCTCGTTCGCCGACCTGCTGCAGATGGCCGGCGGCGTGCGCGGCGGCAAGAAGCTGAAGGCGGTCATCCCCGGCGGTTCCTCGATGAAGGTGCTGCCGGCCGAGAAGATCATGGAATGCACGATGGACTACGACTCGCTGCAGAAGGCGGGTTCGGGCCTCGGTTCCGGTGCCGTGATCGTCATGGACGAAACCACCTGCATGGTCCGCGCCTGCCATCGCATCGCGCGCTTCTACATGGCGGAGTCGTGCGGCCAGTGCACGCCGTGCCGCGAAGGCACCGGCTGGATGTACCGCGTGCTGTCGCGCATCGTCGAAGGGCAGGGTACGCAGGACGACCTGCATCGCCTGAAGGCCGTCGCCGGCCAGATCGAAGGCCACACCATCTGCGCCTTCGGTGAAGCTGCCGCGTGGCCGGTGCAGGGCTTCCTGTACCACTTCTGGCACGAATTCGAATACTTCGTGGAGCATGGCCGTTCGCTCGTGGACGGCCCGGCTGACACGGTCACCACTGGAGTCGCTGCATGAGTGCGCAGCCCGTAGCCAATGCCGCGCCGGACCTCGTCAACATCGAGATCGACGGCGTACCGGTGCAGGTAGCCAAGGGGTCGATGATCATCCAGGCGGCCGATGCCGTCGGTATTCCCATCCCGCGCTTCTGCTACCACCGCAAGCTCCCGATCGCCGCCAACTGCCGCATGTGCCTGGTGGAGATCGAGAAGATGCCGAAGCCGGCGCCGGCCTGCGCCACGCCGGTGGGCGAGGGCATGAAGGTCTTCACGCGTTCGGACAAGGCGCTGAAGTCGCAGCGCAACGTGATGGAGTTCCTGCTCATCAACCATCCGCTCGACTGCCCCATCTGCGACCAGGGCGGCGAGTGCGAACTGCAGGACGTCTCGCTCGGCTACGGCCGGTCGGTGTCGCGGTTCAACGAGCGCAAGCGCACGGTGGCCGACGAGAACCTCGGCCCGCTGATCGCCACCGAGATGACCCGCTGCATCCAGTGCACGCGCTGCGTCCGCTTCACCAGCGAGATCGCCGGCACGTACGAACTGGGCGGCATGAGCCGCGGCGAGAACCTCGAGATCGGCACGTACATCGGCAAGACGATCGAGAGCGAACTGTCGGGCAACATCATAGACGTCTGCCCGGTCGGCGCGCTCACCAACAAGCCGTTCCAGTTCCAGGCCCGCGCCTGGGAACTGATCGCGCGCCCGTCCATCGGCTACCACGATGCGCTGGGCTCCAACCTGTGGATGCACACGCGCCGCGGCGAAGTGCTGCGCAACGTGCCGCGCGACAACGAAACCATCAACGAGTGCTGGCTGTCCGACCGCGACCGCTACAGCCACCAGGGCCTGTACGCCGCCGATCGCGTGAAGACGCCGATGGTGAAGCGCAACGGCCAGTGGTCCGCCACCACGTGGGACGACGCGCTGTCGGTCGCCCGCGAGGCGCTGAAGAGCGTCGCCGGCTCCGATCTGGGTGTGCTCGTGCATGGCGCCACGTCGAACGAGGAGGGCGAGCTGCTCGTCCGTCTCGCCCGCGGCCTCGGCAGCGCGCACATCGACCACCGCCTGCGTCAGCTCGACTTCGCCGACAACGCCTTCGCGAAGCCGTTCGCCTCGACCATCGCGTCGTTCCAGACGGTGAAGGCCGCACTGCTGGTCGGTTCCGACCTGCGCCACGAAGTGCCGCTGCTCAACCATCGCCTCCGTCAGGCGGTGAAGCAGGGCGCCAAGGTCTACGCCGTCAATCCGGCGCACTTCAACTTCAACTACCCGCTGGCCGGTGAGTCGGTCGCAGCGCCGCATGTGCTGGTGAACGAGCTCCTCGTGCTGGCCAAGGCCGCGAGCGAGAACGGTGCCAAGCTGCCGGACGCGCTGGCTTCCGCCCTCCAGGGTGTGGAGACCACCGACGCGCATCGCGAGGCTTTCAAGGCACTGTCCGGCGACGGCACGGTGGTGGTTTTCGGCCACGCCGCAGCCACCCACCCGGAAGCCTCGTGGCTGCGTGCGCTGGCCCGCTTCATCGCGCAGGCCACCGGTGCCGCCTTCAACGAGATTCCGGTCGGCGCGAACGCGCTGGGCCTGTCCGCGGTGGGCGTGCTGCCCAGCGCCGGCGGTCTCGATGCACGGGCCATGCTGGCGCAGCCGCGCAAGGGTTACGTGCTGTACAACGTGGAGCCGCCGCACGACTTCGCCGATGGCACCCTCGCGCTGCAGGCAATGCACTCGGCGCAGACCGTCGTGGCTTTCGCGGCTTTCGCGGGCGATGCGCTGAAGGACTCGGCGGACGTGATCCTGCCGATCGGCCTCACTCCGGAAATCGACGCCACGCTGGTGAATGTCGAAGGCAACAGCCAGGCGGTGCTCGCAGGCGCCAAGGCGCCGGGCGACGCGCGTCCGGGCTGGAAGGTGCTGCGTGCCCTCGGCGGCGCGCTGAACCTGCCGGGCTTCGAGTTCGACGACCTCGCCGGCCTGCGTGACGGCCTGACCGAGCGCGCCTCGGAAACCCGCCAGCAGCTGGCACAGCGTGGGGCGGCGGTGGCCTTCTCGCGCCTCGCCACCACGCCGATCTATCGCGGCGACGCGGTGCTTCGCCGTGCCGGCGCGCTGAACGCGCATCCGCTGAACCGTCCGGCCGCCGTGCGCATCAACGCGGACGACGCCGGCGCGCTCGGCCTCGCCGACGGCGGCAATGCCCGCATCGGCGACGCCGTCCTGCCGGTGGCTGTCGACGCCGCGGTGCCGAAGGGCGCCGTGTGGATCGAGGCCGCGCATTCCGAAACCGCCATGCTGCCCCCGTACGGCGCGGCCATCACCCTGAGCAAGGCATGACCATGGCCGATCAACTCATCCATCACCTGTTGATCCCCGTACTGTTCATCGTGGCGATCGTGTTGCCGCTGATCATCGCGGTGGCCATGTTCGTCTACTGGGAACGCAAGGTCATCGGCTGGATGCACGTGCGCATGGGGCCGAACAAGATCGGTCCCCTCGGCCTGCTGCAGGCCTTCGCGGACGTGGTCAAGCTGCTGCTGAAGGAAGTGATCCTTCCGACCAACGCGAACAAGTTCCTCTACTACCTCGCCCCCATGCTGGCCCTCGTGCCGGCGCTGGCGGCGTGGGCGGTGGTGCCGTTCGGTCCGGAAACCGTGCTCGCGAACGTCAACGCCGGCGTGCTGTACCTGCTCGCCATGACCTCGATGGGCGTGTACGGCATCATCCTCGCCGGCTGGTCGTCGAACTCGCGCTACGCGATGCTCGGCGCCATGCGCGCGGCCGCCCAGGTCATTTCCTACGAGCTGGCGATGGGCATGTCCATCGTGTGCGTGCTGGTGCTCACGGGCAGCCTGAACCTCACGGCCATCGTCAACGCGCAGAGCGGCAACTTCTTCGACTGGTTCTGGCTGCCGCTGCTGCCGGTGTTCGTCATCTACTTCGTCTCGGGCGTGGCCGAAACCAACCGCGCGCCGTTCGACGTGGCCGAAGGCGAATCCGAGATCGTGGCGGGCTTCCACGTGGAGTACTCGGGTTCTGCGTTCGCCATCTTCTTCCTGGCCGAATACGCCAACATGATCCTGGTGAGCTTCCTCGCCTCGATCCTGTTCATGGGCGGCTGGCTGTCGCCGTTCCCGGAATCCTGGGGCTTCATCGGGCACGGCGGCTTCCACTGGCTGTTCATCAAGGCCTTCCTCTTCGCCTTCTTGTTCCTGTGGTTCCGCGCCAGCTTCCCGCGTTATCGCTATGACCAGATCATGCGCCTCGGCTGGAAGGTCTTCATCCCCATCACCATCGTCTGGGTCCTCGTCGCCGGCTGCATGAAGTACTTCGGCTGGGTCCACCTCGGCACGGGAGCTTAGAAAGTCATGACCCGCGTTACCCATTACTTCAAGAGCCTGCTGCTCATCGAGCTGTTCCAGGGCATGGCGCTGACCATGCGCTACATGTTCAAGCCGAAGTACACGATGCGCTACCCGATGGAGCACATTCCCAAGTCCAACCGCTTCCGCGGTCTGCACGCCCTGCGCCGTTACGCCAACGGCGAGGAACGCTGCATCGCGTGCAAGCTGTGCGAGGCGGTGTGCCCGGCGCTGGCGATCACGATCGACTCGGCGCCGCGCGCCGAGGACGGCCAGCGCCGCACCACGCGTTACGACATCGACCTGTTCAAGTGCATCTTCTGCGGCTTCTGCGAAGAGAGCTGCCCGGTGGACTCGATCGTCGAGACGCACGTGCACGAATACCACTTCGAACACCGTGGCGAGAACGTGGTCACGAAGGCCCAGCTGCTGGCCATCGGCGACCGCTTCGAGCAGGACATCGCCGCCGCCCGCGCTCAGGACGCGGCGTACCGCTGAGCGCCCGGAGACCATGCGATGAATACCGACCTGCTCCAACTCATCTGTTTCTACTTCTTCGGCGCCGTGGCCGTCCTCGGCGGCCTGATGGTCATCAGCGTGAAGAACTCGGTACACGCCGTGCTCTCTCTGGTGCTCACCTTCTTCAGCATGGCCTGCGTCTGGCTGCTGGCCGAAGCGGAGTTCCTCGCCATCGCCCTCGTGGTCGTCTACGTGGGCGCGGTGATGGTGCTCTTCCTGTTCGTGGTCATGATGCTCGACATCAAGCAGGAGGCGGTCCGCGAGGGCTTCATCCGCTACCTGCCGGTGGGCATCATCGTGGCCCTGGTCATGCTGGCGGAAATGCTGGCGATGATCGGCGTGAAGGCCATGCACGCGCACACGCTCGGCCCGAACCCCGCCGGCGATTCCAACGTGGCGTGGCTGGGGCAGGCGCTCTACACCGAGTTCCTGCTGCCGTTCGAGATCGCCGCGCTGATCCTCACCGTGGGCATCGTGGCCGCCGTGGCGCTCACCCTGCGCCAGCGCACCGGCATGCGCCACCAGTCCGCTGCGCAGCAGGTGGCCGTGAACGCCGCCGACCGCGTCCGCGTCGTGAAGGTCGCCGTGGAGCGTCCGGCTTCGGTGAATCCGGCTCCGGTCGTCGTGCCCCCGCAGGAGAACGCCCCGTGATCACGCTTTCCCATTACATCGTGCTCGGCGCGATCCTGTTCTGCATCGCCGTCGCCGGCATGTTCATCAACCGCAAGAATGTGATCGTGCTGCTCATGGCGATCGAGCTGATGCTCCTCGCGGTGAACACCAACTTCGTGGCCTTCTCGCGCTTCTTCGGCGACGTGGGCGGCCAGGTGTTCGTGTTCTTCATCCTCACCGTGGCCGCGGCGGAATCCGCCATCGGCCTGGCGATCCTGGTCCTGCTGTTCCGTAACCGCAGCACGATCAACGTCGCCGAAATCGACAGCATGAAGGGTTGATCCGATGAGTCTCTCGCTTTCAATCCTGCTGACGATCGCCCTGGCACCGCTGGTGGGCTCGATCCTGGCCGGCCTGTTCGGCAGGGTGATCGGCCGGGCAGGGGCGCACACCGCGACCATCCTCGGCGTGGCGATCGCCTGCGGCCTGTCGTTCTACGTGCTCTACCAGCTGGTCTGGGGCGGCGCGCAGAACTTCAACCAGGACGTCTACACCTGGTTCCAGGTCGGCCACTTCCACGCCTCGGTCGGCTTCATGGTCGACCGCCTCACCGCCATGATGATGGTGGTCGTCACCTTCGTGTCGCTGCTGGTGCACCTGTACACCATCGGCTACATGGCGGACGACCCGGGCTACCAGCGCTTCTTCAGCTACATCTCGCTGTTCACCTTCTCGATGTTGATGCTCGTCATGAGCAACAACTTCATGCAGCTGTTCTTCGGGTGGGAAGCGGTGGGCCTGGTGTCGTACCTGCTGATCGGCTTCTGGTACAAGCGCCCGACGGCGATCTTCGCCAACCTCAAGGCCTTCCTGGTCAACCGCGTGGGCGACTTCGGTTTCCTGCTGGGCATCTCGGCGATCCTGTTCTTCCTGGGCACGCTGGATTACCAGACCGCCTTCGACCATGCCCCGTCGCTGGTCGGCAAGACGCTGCAGATCACCCAGAACCACGCGTGGGATGCCGCCACGGTGATCGGCGTGCTGCTGTTCATCGGTGCCATGGGTAAGTCCGCCCAGGTGCCGCTGCACGTGTGGCTGCCCGACTCGATGGAAGGCCCCACGCCCATCTCGGCGCTGATCCATGCGGCCACGATGGTGACCGCGGGCATCTTCATGGTCGCCCGCATGTCGCCGCTGTTCGAGCTGACCGACGCCGCGCTGTCGTTCATCCTCGTCATCGGTTCCACCACGGCGCTGTTCACCGGCCTGATCGGCATCGTGCAGAACGACATCAAGCGCGTGATCGCGTATTCCACGCTCTCGCAGCTGGGCTACATGACCGTGGCGCTGGGCGTGTCCGCCTATAGTGGCGCCGTGTTCCACCTGATGACCCACGCCTTCTTCAAGGCGCTGCTGTTCCTCGGCGCCGGCTCGGTCATCATCGGCATGCACCACGAGCAGGACATGCGCTACATGGGCGGCCTGCGCAAGTACATGCCGGTCACCTGGATTACGATGTGGATCGGCTCGCTGGCCCTGGCCGGCACGCCGTTCTTCGCGGGCTTCTATTCGAAGGACGCCATCATCGAGGCGGTGGGCGAGTCGCATCGCTGGGGTGCCGGTTACGCTTACTTCTGCGTGCTGGCGGGCGTGTTCGTCACGTCGCTCTACAGCTTCCGCCTGCTCTACATGACCTTCCATGGCAAGGAGCGCTTCACCGTGGCCCACGGCCACGCGCATGCCGCCCATGCCACGCACGACCAGCCGCACGGGCACGACCCGCACGGCGAGGCGCACGACGAAGACCATGCGGACACGCACAAGGAAGATCCGCACCACACCCCGGGCGTCCTTGAGCACGCGCCGCATGAGTCGCCGTGGGTGGTGACGGTGCCGCTGGTGCTGCTGGCGATTCCGTCGATCGTCATCGGCTTCCTCACCGTCGGCCCGATGCTCTTCGGCGACTGGTTCGGCAAGGCCATCCACGTCAACGAAGCCAACAACGTCCTGGGCGAACTGGCGCACGAATTCCACGGCGCGCTGGCCATGGGCCTGCACGGCTTCGCGGCCGCGCCGTTCTGGCTGGCCTTCGCGGGCTTCGCCGTGGCGACCTACGTGTACCTGTTCAATCCGTCCGTGGCCGACAAGGCGAAGAGCGCGCTCAAGCCGGTCTACGAAGTGCTCAACCACAAGTACTGGATCGACGAACTCTACTTTGCGGTGTTCGCCAAGGGTGGCGTGAAGCTGGGCGAAGGCCTGTCGAAGGTTGGCGACGCCGCCATCATCGACGGTGCCATCGTCAACGGTTCGGCCAGCCTCGTGCAGCGCATCGCCGGCGGCGCCCGCCGCCTGCAATCCGGATTCCTCTTCCACTACGCGTTCGCCATGATCCTCGGTCTGATCCTGCTCCTCGGCGGGTACTGGCTGATCGGGCAATAAGGGAAACGAGCTCTATGTCGAATCACTTGCTCAGCCTGCTGATCTGGCTCCCGGTCGTCGGTGCCGTCCCGGTGCTGCTCGCCGGCGCCGGCCGGCCCGGCCTCGCCCGATGGATCTCGCTGCTGGTGGCGGTTGCCACCTTCGCGGCCAGCCTTGCCCTCCTGCCTGCCTACGATGTCACCACCGGCACGCTCCAGCTCGGCGAGTCGCTGAGTTGGATCCCGTCGCTCGGCATCAACTACTCGCTGGCCGTCGACGGCATCTCGATCGCCCTGATCATCCTCACGACCTTCGTCCAGATACTGGTGATCGTGGGCGCGTGGGAAATCATCCAGAACAAGCCGCACCAGTACATGGCCGCGATGCTCGTGCTGGAGGGCCTGATGATCGGCGTGTTCTGCGCCACGGACGCGTTGCTGTTCTACGTGTTCTTCGAGGCCATGCTGATCCCGATGTTCATCATCATCGGTATCTGGGGCGGCCCGCGCCGTGTCTACGCCACGCTGAAGTTCTTCATCTACACGTTCTTCGGCTCGATCTTCATGCTGGTCGGCCTGATCTACCTGTACCACAAGACCGGCGGCAGCTTCGCCATCGCCGACATGGTCAACGTGCACCTGACGCTGACCGAGCAGGCCTGGCTGTTCTTCGCCTTCCTGCTGGGCTTCGCGATCAAGGTGCCGATGGTGCCGGTGCACACCTGGCTGCCGGACGCCCACGTGGAAGCGCCCACCGGCGGTTCGGTGGTGCTGGCGGCGGTGATGCTGAAGATCGGCGGCTACGGCTTCCTGCGCTTCAGCCTGCCGATCACGCCGGACGCCTCGCACGAGTTCGCGTGGCTGGTCATCGTGCTCAGCCTCATCGCGGTCTGCTACATCGGCTATATCGCGCTGGTGCAGCAGGACATGAAGAAGCTGGTGGCCTATTCGTCGATCGCCCACATGGGCTTCGTGACGCTGGGCATCTTCATCGCCTTCATGCTGGTTCGCGAGTCGAACAACCCGGAAGCCGCTCGCCTGGGCATGCAGGGCGCGATGGTGCAGATGATCTCGCACGGCTTCATCTCGGGCGCCATGTTTACCTGCATCGGCGTGCTCTACGACCGCATGCACACGCGCCAGATCAAGGACTACGGTGGCGTGATCAACGTCATGCCGATCTTCGCGCCGTTCTACGTGCTGTTCGCCATGGCCAACAGCGGCCTGCCGGGCACCAGCGGGTTCGTGGGCGAGTTCATGGTCATCCTGGCCTCGTTCAGCGCCAATCCGTGGATCGCGCTGTTCGCCGCCTTCACCCTGATCATCGGCGCCGCCTACACGTTGTGGATGGTGAAGCGCGTGCTCTGGGGCGACATCAAGAACAAGCACGTGGCGGAACTGAAGGACGTCAACGGTCGCGAGATCTTCGTGCTTGGCGCCTTCGCGGCCGGCGTGCTGGTTTTCGGTATCTGGCCCGAGCCGCTGGTCCACCTGATGGATGCGTCCGTTGCTCGTATCGTCGAGCAGCTGGCCATCACCAAAGTCTGAGCGGGAACTATCCATGCCGAGTATCAACGACATCCTGATCCTGCTCCCCGAGGCATACCTCGTGGTGGCGGCTTGCGTGCTGCTCCTTCTGGATGCGTACCTGAAGCCGGCCCAGAAGGGCATCGTCCATTGGCTTTCCATCGTGGTGCTGCTGGTCGGCGCCTACCTCGTCGTCGACGGACAGCCCGCCACGCCGGTCACGGCCTTCAGCGGCATGTTCGTCCGCGACGGCGTTTCGGAAGTGCTGAAGCTGTTCTCGCTGCTGATCATGGCGGTGATCTTCGTCTACGCGCGTCCTTACCTGAAGGAGAGGGCGATCCCGTTCGGCGAGTTCTACACGCTGTCGATCTTCGCCACCGTGGGCATCATGTTCCTGGTTGCCGCCGGCAGCCTCGTCACGGTGTACCTGGGCCTCGAACTGCTTACGCTGTCGTCGTATGCGCTGGTCGCGCTGAACCGCGATTCGCAGTTGTCGTCGGAAGCGGCCATCAAGTACTTCGTGCTGGGCGCGCTGGCCTCGGGCATGCTGCTGTACGGCATGTCGATGGTCTACGGCGCCACGCATAGCCTCGACCTGCACACGATCCACGCCGCCATCGTCGGCACGGAGTGGAAGACGCTGCTGCTGTTCGGCCTGGTCTTCATGATCGTGGGCATCGGCTTCAAGCTGGGCGCCGCGCCGTTCCACATGTGGATTCCGGACGTCTACCAGGGCTCGCCGACCGCCGTCACGGTGTTCATCGGTTCGGCGCAGAAGCTGGCAGCCTTCGGCATGGCGTACCGTCTGCTCTCCACGGGCATGGGCGATATCGCCGGCGGCGCGTCGGGCCTGGCTCCGCAGTGGCAGATGATGCTGGCCGTGCTGGCGGTGCTGTCGCTGGCCATCGGTAACCTCGTGGCCATCGTGCAGACGAACCTGAAGCGCCTGCTGGCCTATTCGACCATCTCGCACATGGGCTATCTCCTGGTGGGTCTGGTCAACGCGGGTCCGGAAGGTTATTCGGCCTCGATGTTCTACGCGGTGAGCTATGCGCTCACCAGCGCCGCGGCCTTCGGCATGATCCTGGTGCTGTCGCGCTCGGGCTTCGAGTGCGAGGAGATCGACGACCTGCGCGGCCTGAACCAGCGCTCGCCGTGGTTCGCCTTCCTGATGCTGCTGGTGATGTTCTCGCTGGCCGGCGTGCCGCCGCTGTTCGGCTTCTTCGGCAAGCTGCTGGTGCTGAAGGCGGCGATCGACGCGGGCATGTTGTGGCTGGCGATTGTGGGCGCGGTGTTCGCCATCATCGGCCTGTACTACTACCTGCGCGTGGTGAAGGTGATGTACTTCGACACGCCGGTGGAAGGCAAGGACGTCCGCGCCACCGCGGACGCCCCGGCCCGCTGGGTGCTCTCGATCAATGCGCTCGCGCTGCTGGTCCTGGGTTTCACCTGGGCACCGCTGCTGGCCTGGTGCCAGAGGGCGTTCGCGGGCTGAGTTCCGCGAAAGTCGTCAAACGAAGAGGGCGCCGGTCACCGGCGCCCTTTTTTTATGCCCGCCCGCGCAGGCACGACGGCAGGTGGGGAGCGGGCCCGAAAAGCCCAAAAGAAAAAGGCGCGAACCGAAGTTCACGCCTTTAAAAACTGGTAGCGGGGGTAGGATTCGAACCTACGACCTTCGGGTTATGAGCCCGACGAGCTGCCAGACTGCTCCACCCCGCATCAGAGTCGGCAAGTATATGGAGGTGGCCGGATTCTTGCAAGTACTTTTCTTACGGTCGTGTGAAAAATCCGGAAGTATTGCCCGTGACCGCTTGCGCGCGGGCGCGCATTCCCTCGCCGCATGCTGTGCGGGTTTCGCAAGGTTTTCTCGCCACTATAGCCGCTCCTGCAAGTCGCACTGAATAACGGCTAATCCCGCCGGACAAGAAGGCCGACTGGCACATGCCTCGCCGGCGTCGCGGGCTTAAGTTGGCGCCGAATCCACAAGGAGTAGCCGTACGTGAGAACCCTGGGCAATGTGATCTGGTTCGTCTTCGGTGGCCTGGTAATGGGCCTTGGCTGGTGGCTGGCGGGGCTGCTTGCGATGATCACCATCGTCGGTATTCCCTGGGCGCGGTCGTGTTTCGTCATCGGTACGTTCGCTTTCTTCCCGTTCGGCAAGGAGGCCGTCGATCGCGAGCAGCTGTCCGGACGCGGCGACATCGGCACGAGTGTGTTCGGCACCTTGGGCAACATCATCTGGTTCGTGTTCGCCGGCATATGGCTCGCGATCGGTCACCTGTGTTCGGCGGTGGCCTGCTGCCTGACGATCATCGGCATTCCGTTCGGCATCCAGCACCTGAAGCTGGCGGCTATCGCGCTCGCGCCGATCGGCAAGACGGTGGTCAGTTCCGACGTGGCTGCCGCGTCGCGTCGCTTCAATGCGGACGCCACCGTGCAGCGGATGCGCGGCGCTGCATGATGCGCGGTGTGTCTCCGTCTCCGCGTGTGCGGAGACGGAGACACCTTCCAGTTACTGCACGATGTTCGCGGTGACGTGGTACACGCGCCCGCCCCAGCCGTCGTTGGGGAAGCTGTCCGAAACCTTCAGGTAAACCGGCTTGGCGCCGCCAGTGCCGGTGCCGAGGTAGGGCGTCAGGTCGACGGTGCGGTCGGCTTTGTTGGAACCGTCGGTAATCGGGCGGTCTTCCTGGAGCACGGTGGTCCAGTGCTCGTCATCGGAACTCACCTGCACCACGAATTCCGCGTCGATGGTGAGCGTGACGCTCGCGGAGCTGGTATCGGCGGGGAACGGGAAGCGATAGGTGAAGTGCGCGTTGCCGTCGGCGAAGCGATTCTGCACGCCATTGCTCTGCGAATGGTCGGCGTCGAACAACCACGGAAGCTCGCCCGCGGTGCCGGTGTCGAAGTCGACGGTGTGCGCGACGAGTACGTCGGCTTGCGTGGTGAAGCGCAAACCTGCCGAGAAGACATTCGCTGTCACCATGTGGTGCCCATCGGTGGCCGAACTCGGCACGGTGATGTTCATCGGCACGCTGCGGCTGACCGGAGCCGCATTGCCGTGCGGCTTCAGGGTCACGAGGGTGGCGCGCGGCGATACCGTCCAGCCGGCTGGAGCCTCGGTGGATGCGAGCGTCACGAGCGGGAAGAATCCCGTGGCCGATACGCCGAGTTCCGCGGGAATGGCGACGGTGCCCGACGCGGACGGCATGATCACCGGCTGCGCCGGCGACAGGGTTGCGGCGAGCGAGGCGAACGGTGTTGGAACCGGGACCGCGCCGATGAGGGCGCTCAACGCGCTGGCCTGCGTGCGCCAGTCGAAGACATTGGGGTGGTCGTCGTTCGTGGCGCCGGCCCAGCGTGTGCCGAGGCGGCTTGCCGCGTCCCTGTCCTGGTTCCAGACGGTTTCCGCCTGCCGGGCCAGGAAGTCCGCATACCGGCTATCGTGTGTGGTGTCCACGAGGTCGGTCCAATAGCGCATGAAGATGCCCTTGAACTGCTTCGCGTTGTCGTCGCAGGTTTGGTCCGCGGCGTCGCAGCTTTCGCTGAGGGTGCCGTCGACCACGAGGCCTCCTGGGCCGATCGCCGCGTCGGCAAGGCGCTTCACGGTGCTCAGGACAGACGGGTCCTTCGTCGCCCGCCACAATTCCAGTCCGCCGCCGATGGCAAGGCCCTGGTTGTACGTCCACACGTTCTGGCCGTTGTTGGTGCAGGCGTTGGTGAGGCCGTCGTTGACGAGGCCGTTGGCATTGACCATGCCGCTGCCCTGGAACCAGGTCCATGCGGTTTGCGAGCGGCCTAGCCACAGGGTGTCGCCGGGGATGCGGTTGTGCAGCTCCGCAGTGAGGCGGATCCAGAGGCCGTTCGTGATCGCATTCTTGTACGTGCGCTCGGCGTCCCACCACACGCCGCCCCCACAGGTGCTGGTGTCCCAATAGCCGTATACGTAGTTGGCGATGGTTACCGCCATGTCGAGGTACTTCGGGTCGCGGGTGAGGTCGTACGCCTGTATCCAGGTCAGGCCCCACCATTCGGAATCGTCGATAGCGCGGCTGGTGAAATTGCCGAGCAACGGATCGCCGGACAGCACGCCGCCGGGAAACACGCCCTTGTCTTTCTCGAAGGTGTTGTCCAGCTGGCCGAGGTAGCGGCGATCGCCGGTGCGTTGCATGTAGTCGCCGATGGTCTGGAGGGCCACCGCCGAGTTCCACCAACTGGACGGGAACCACGCCTTCTCAGGGTCGTACGAACCCATGAGGACGTCGGCCGCCACGCGGGCGCGGGCCATGGCGGTGGGGCCGTCGGTGTGGGGATAGGCGGCGGAGGGTGTTTCGGCCGCTCCGGTCAGGGGCAGCGCCAGGAGGGCGAGGCCGGTCACAGCCAGCAGGGTCTGGAGTCGTGCGCGTAGTCCGGAAAACTCGATCTTCGGTTTCACGATGCGAGATGCTCCTCAGGTAGCCCACGAACGGAGAGAGCGGGGCTCTCGGGCAGCGCGGCCGGACCGTGGGCGGTGATCCGGCACGAAAACTGCTTACATGCAATTTAGACGTCTAAATGTCAGATCCGGCCAGGCAATCCGTGGAGTGTTGCAGAGGAATACCGCGAATAGTGAGAACCCGGTCAAGTCGGGCGCCGGAAAACGTGCCGATGTTGGGCGTCGTACCGGGCCAATCCTATGGCGTGCGCTACCACGTGACATAGGATCGTGCCCAAATCGCGGCCGACGAGCCTGCTGATAGCCTGGCGGAAATCAGTGCCGCAAATCGGCCCTGAGATATGCCGTCAACTGAGCCGGGTGTGTTTTTCGAGTTGACGGGGCGGCAGGCCGTCCTTGCGAAGGCACTTTTGTTCGTGCGACTTTGCGTATGAAAGGCCCACTTGTCGGCATGGAGGCTGTCATGAAAAGGAGTTTCATCCGGCCACTCGCTTTATTCGGCTATGTCTTCCTCCTTCTTGCGTGCGGGCTACGGCCGGGTGGGGTACAACCGCCTGCCGAAAGGCCTTTTCAGGCATTGCCCGCAGGGCAGGATGAGAAGCAGACGCGAGAACTGGTGGGAGACCAGGCGGTAGCGGACCTCCGCCGTTGGTATAGCGACACGCGCAGCAATTGCGGAAGCGAGAGCCGACCGGCTTTCTTGTGTACGGGCGTAATGCTTCGGGCCACCGAAAACAATCAGGCGTTCCTTCCGTGGAACCCCAACCCGTCGGCATCGGGAGTGTCGTTTTCCTGGCTGCGTTCCGATACCGGTTTTACGGGTACCGCCTTCAACTACAAAAACGGATTTGTTTTTTATCCCAAGGACGTCGGCGCGACAGGATCTAACGTTATCAATGTCCTCTGCGTATTTCCCCACGACTCCGACACGAACTATCGTGAGTCGAACGGCTGCGGGAAGCACAAGGATGGAGGCGAGGGAAGCCGTCCTTGTGATCTGCAAGGCATAGCGACCGGCAGTCAATGGATCGCTCACTTCAATGCGCTCGCTGGGTGGGGCAAGTATATCGGGCAATGCGGGTGGAACGTGGGTACCGGTACAACGTCCGCAGCTGCCAATTTCACGGCTTTCATCGATGGCAGGAAGCGAATGGCGGCTGCCGATTGGTACACCCAGAATGAGGTTCGGCTGGACAAATGGACACAGAACGCCGTGGTCCCGATTCGTGCCTTTTTCTATCTCAGCGGCAACGCCGACGCTCTCAGCAAAGCGACGAACGACCAGACGCGCTACGAAGGCTATTTCAAGGTATTTGCTCCCGTCATTCGCTTGACCTTGCCAAGCTCGCAAACAGGGTCCGCATCGTTTGCTTATGACAAGAACGAGCAGGCGGTGCCGGATCCGGGGCTGGTTACTCCGCCAGATCCTGAAGGTTGGGTGTTGGATTTCGAGTCGATGCCTTTGGGGAGCGTGCACTACATTTTTTTTCAGGATGTGACGATTTCGGCAACGATCGGAGAAGTTGCGATTAAGAATGAGCCGGTGCAGGGAATGAGTGGTAATTATCTGGAAGAATCTAGCCTGATAGCTATTAAGCCTCCACTTAGAACGTACAGGGGGGTTCGCTTTGCATGGGCAAGTTCCAACGGGTCCGTAAATGTAAGCGTATGGTGTGGCGAATCCCTTACTCGTTCAGGCCCGGCAGATAGCAATCCTTTCGGATTCACATGCCCGTCTGGACGTGAAGAAATTAGTAGAATTCACATATTGCTACAAGGAGCGCTCCCTAGGCATTTTCAGGTGGATGATTTAAATCTTATTCCATAAGGTGGTCAGCCACCTCCCTGTAAGGCTTTCGCGGCACTTGCTTAGCAAGATCGGTCATGCCGGATTCTGTCTTCGCAGTTACGCTGTACCCATGACCCATCCATCGCATCAGCGCTTCCGCCACGTGCTCCAATACATCGACAGCCATCTGGACGGCGATGTGTCGCTCGGCGTCCTGGCGGAGGTCGCCGCCTACTCACCTCATCATTTCCACCGGCGCTTCTCGGCGCTCACCGGAACGCCCGTTCATCGCTACGTGCAGTTGTCGCGTTTCAAGCGGGCGGCGTGGCAAGCAGCCTTCCGGCCTGCGATGTCGTTGACGGATATCGCCCTGGACGCTGGCTACGAGAGTCCGGAAGGGTTCTCCCGCGCATTCCGGCAACGGCTCGGACAATCGCCGGCGGCGTTCCGTGAGGCGCCGGACTGGCAGATGTGGGCCACCGCCTGGCGCGAACTCGACGAAGTAAGGAGGTTCCATATGCCTGCAGGGCACCACGCCGACAACATACGCATCGTCGACTTTCCCGAGACGCCCGTCGCCTGCCTCTCGCACGTGGGCCCGCCGGAGCGCATCGGCGACACCATTCGCCGCTTCATCGCCTGGCGTCGTGCCAATGGCCTGCCGCCGGCGAAGCACGCCACCTGGAACGTCCTGTACGACGATCCCGAAACCACGCCGCCCGAACGCTACCGGCTCGACATCTGCGTGTCCTGCGAGACGGTTGCGGCGAACGACACTGGTGTCGTGGCAGCGGACCTGCCCGGCGGGCGCTGTGCCGTGCTGCGCCACACCGGCTCGGACACCTTGCTGGGCGACGCCATCCGCTTCCTTTACGGCGAGTGGCTGACGGAAAGCGGGGAGGAGCCGGGAGACGCGCCGCTGTTCCTTCGCCGCGTAGCGTTCTTCCCGGACGTGCCGGAACACGAGGCGATCACCGATATCCACTTGCCGTTGAGGACGCCCTGACACGGACGGTCCGGCATGAACTTGCGAATGCGTCGCCGCTGACGTAACTCCGGCGGCAAGGATGGCCGACGGCTGCCGATTCTGCGCCGTCTTTTTTTGGGTGTCGTGTCACGGACTTCGGTTTCTTCGCCCCGCGCCGCGCTTCTCCGAAAGCCTTGCGAAAGCTTGCGCCGCCATTGCTCGAAGGACAGGGGGAGCAAGGGGCGTGAAGGGTGGGGTGACGCAATTTCCTGCGAAGCACGAAGCGGCCGGCGGCAGCGCCGGCCCACGGGATGGTGCCGCTCGATCCAGAACGCCTGCAGTGTCAGGGCTTCCGCCTTGGCGGAAGCAATCTACGGGCTAATGGAAGGATCACTCATGAAGATCGATGCTTTTGCTTCTGGGATCTCTCGCAAGACGGTACTGACCGCGGCTATCGCGTTGGCGATGTCGTCCCTTTCCGCGCATGCGGATGAGAGTTGGGTGTCCACGCGCACCCAGGCCGCGATGCTACCCGTCGCCGGTACGCAGCCGCTCGCCGCGGCGTCCACCACGGGTACGCCGGTGGCCTCGGGCTATGCGCTGAACATGACGGGTTCGCCGCATATCGACGGTGCCGCCGTCACCGCGATGCCGGCGGACAAGCCGTTGCATGTGGCCGTCAGTCTCAAGCTGCGCAACCCCGACGAACTCCAGTCGTTCCTCGCGGCGGTCACCACGCCGGGCAACAAGCTCTACGGCAAGTTCCTCACGCCAGAGCAGTTCAAGGCGCGCTTCGCGCCGACGCAGGCGCAGGTGGACGCGGTAGTGGCGCACCTCAAGCAGGCGGGCTTCGGCAACATCGACGTGGCGCCCAACAATCTGCTGGTTTCGGCGGACGGCAATGTCGGTGCCGCTGCGAATGGCTTCCACACATCGATCAAGCGATTCAATGCCAACGGCCGCGAATACTTCGCGAACGACACGCCGGCGCTGGTGCCGGCCGCGCTGGGCGACGCCGTGCAGTCAGTGCTCGGCCTGCAGAACGTGTCGGTCAAACATCCTCTCAACCATGTGTACAAGCCCGAGGACGTGACCGTTCCGGGATCGAGCATGAGCACGCAGGCCGCCGCGGCCGTCGCCGCCCATCATCCGCAGGACTTCGCCGCCATCTACGGCGGCGGCAGCGTGCCGACGGCGAGCGCAACCACGGTCGGCATCATCACCTGGGGTTCGATCACGCAGACGGTGACGGACCTCAACAGCTTCACGGCAAGCGCCGGCCTGCCGACGGTCAGTTCGACGATCACGAAGGTGGGTAGCGGCACGTTCGCCAACGATCCCGATTCGAACGGCGAATGGTCGCTCGACAGCCAGGACATCGTGGGTATCGCGGGTGCCGTGCAGCGCCTGATCTTCTATACCTCGGCCAACGGCGATTCCAGTTCCAGCGGCATCACCAACGCCGGCATCACCGCCACCTTCAACAGGGCCGTCACCGACAACCAGGCGAAGCTGATCAACGTTTCGCTCGGCGAAGACGAGACGGCTGCCGAGCAGTCCGGTACGCAGGCCGCGGACGATGCGATCTTCCAGCAGGCCGTGGCGCAGGGCCAGACCTTCTCGGTAGCCGCGGGCGACGCGGGTGTGTACCAGTGGTCCACCGATCCCCTGTCGGGTTCGCCGGGGTACGTGGCCAACTCCGCCGGTACGGTGAAGATCGACCTGACCCACTACTCGGTCAGCGAGCCAGCGAGCTCGCCGTACGTGATCCAGGTGGGCGGCACCACATTGTCCACAAGCGGCACGTCGTGGACCGGCGAAACAGTGTGGAACGAAGGGCTCTCGGCCATCGCACCGAGCCAGGGCGACAACAACCTGCGCCTCTGGGCCACCGGTGGCGGCACCAGCCTCTACGAAACCGCGCCCTCGTGGCAGTCGTCGGTAAGCAGTTCGACGAAGCGCGTGGGTCCGGACGTGTCGTTCGACGCCGCGTCGTCCTCGGGTGCGCTCATCGTCGTCAATGGACAGACCGAACAGGTTGGCGGCACCAGCCTGGCCTCGCCGCTGTTCGTCGGCGCCTTCGCGCGCATCGAGTCGGCGGCCGGCAACGCCATCGGCTTCCCGGCCTCGAAGTTCTACCAGGCCTTCCCGAGCCAGGCGTCGCTCCTGCACGACGTGACTTCCGGCAACAACGGGTACCAGAGCCATGGCTACACCGCGTCCACGGGTTTCGATGAAGCGACCGGTTTCGGCAGCTTCAACATCGGCGCCCTCAATACCTACGCGCAGGCGAACTGGGTGAGCGGTGGCGGTGGCGGGAACACACCGCCCGTGGCGAACTTCAGCTTCACCACCAGCGGCCTCACGGCGACCTTCACCGACAGTTCCTCGGACAGCGACGGCAGCATCGCATCACACTCGTGGAACTTCGGCGATGGCGCCACGTCCACGTCCACCAATCCCAGCCACACCTACGCGGCCGCCGGTACCTATACGGTGAGCGAGACGGTGACGGACAACGGTGGGTCGAGCAACAGCAAGTCCTCGTCGGTGACGGTGGGTTCGTCCGGCGGTGGCAACGTGTTGCAGAACGGCGTGGCCGTGACGGGCCTTTCGGCGGCGACGAACGGGAAGCTGAACTACACGGTGGTGGTTCCGTCCGGTGCGACCAACCTGAAGATCGCGATCTCGGGTGGCACCGGCGATGCCGACCTCTACGTGCGGTACGGCGCCGCTCCGACGCTGTCGACCTACGACTGCCGTCCGTACGTCACCGGTAACACGGAGAGCTGCACGGCGAGCGCGCCCACCGCGGGCACGTACTACGTGATGCTCAACGGGTACGCGGCGTTCTCGGGCGTGACGTTGAAGGCAACCTGGACCAACTGAGCTCCGTGAAGGAAGGGGCGCCGGTCCGCCAGGACCGGCGCCCGACTCACGGCGGAACGTGCGGCGCGGTATAAGCTGTATGGCATGAGCCGCACTTTGCTGGCACTCATGGTCCCGGAGGCCGAGCCCCTCATCGGCGACCTGCGCGCGCGCCTCGATCCCGCCGCGAAACTGGGCCTCGGCGCCCACATCACCCTGGTCTACCCATTCCTCGACAGCGAGCGCATCACGCCCGCCGTCACCGAGCGCTTGCGGACGGTGGCCGCGGCCCGCCGCCCCCTGGCCTTCCGTCTGGACGCGGTGCGCACGTTTCCGTCGACGGTGTGGCTGGCGCCGTCCCCGACCGCCGCCATCGGCTCGCTGGCCGCCGCCTTGCAACTGGCCTTTCCGGAGCGCCCGCGCCGCGACCGTGAGTTTCCGGACTACGTGCCGCACCTGTCCGTGGCCAGGGAAGTGCGCCGCGACCGCGATGCCATCGCGGCCACCCTGGAGGAACGCCTGCACGCCAACGGTCCGGTGTCCTGCATGGCGCGACAGGTGCATGTGATGGAGCGTGCCCCTGAGGGGTGGCAGACACGCCTGGTCGTGGAACTGGGCGGCTCGGTGTAGGAGCGCGCCCTTGTGGGAGCCGCTTCAGCGGCGATGGGTGCTTGCGACAAGCTGGCCCACTGCCGCGGGATCGCCGGCATAGCCGGCTCCCACAAGGTTCCTACCTATCCTGGAAGAGGCGGCGGTGGTCGCCGTGTTCGTGCCAATGTCTGACCGAGGCCGGCACGAGGGAGTGCACGTCGATGCCGGCGGCTTCGAACAGGTCCCAGGTGTCGAGCAGGGCGCTGCTCAAGCGGGCTGCGCCGGGGTCGTCCGGGGCATTATTCCGCGCCCAGTCCAGGGTGTCGACGATACGGAGCGACCAGTCGTGGAGGAGGTCGGCGCGGGCCAGCAGGTGCGCACGCAGCCATGGCCGCAAGCCCTCCTGGACATCCAGGCCTTCGTCTTCCGCGTGGCGTCTCAGCGCGGCCGCGACTCCTTCGTGCGCGCCCCGGTACCATTCCGTATGCCCGCCGGCCGCGGCGCGCACCACCAGCGGTGCCGTGGCGCGATGTTCCCGGAACGTCTCGATCAGGTGCCGCTCGATCCGCCGCGCCGCCGCGACCCGTTCCGCATCGACCAACAGGCCCCGGTCGAGGTCGAAGAACTCGTAGAACCGGCGGTGCAGGGTGGCGAAACGGGTGAAGGGGTCGCGCGAGAAACCCAGTTTCAGGAGGTCCTCGTCCCGGCACGGCACCACGTAGACGAAGGCCCGGCCGCGGGTGGCGAATCGGGGGTAGGGGGCGTCTTCCATGTGAAGATTATCCCTGCGGAACCTTGCACGAACCTACAAAATTACGATAGAATCCGTGAATCTTAAGCGGTGTTCGCGACGGCCAAGGCCTGTTGCCGGGTATCGCTTCAGGAACTTTCTTTTTACAAGAAAGCCTCCTCGTGAGGCTTTTTTGTTGGGCGCACGGAGGCGTCCTGCGACACATCTGTGAGCGCCGTCAAAGGCATCGCGTGGGCGCTGGAGGAAAGTGTCGGGATACATCGGCGACGTAAAGGAATGGGCCGTTCGCGCCCTTTTTTTGTTTCTGGCGACCGGAAAACCTGCAGGCAACGTGGATACAAACGCACTTTCACAGCGATTCTCGGACATCGTGGCCGACCTCGGCCTCGAGGTGCTGGGCATGGAGTTCCTCCCGTCCAGCGGGCAGAGCACCCTTCGCGTTTACCTCGACGTGTCCGGTGGCGAGCGCGAGGTCACGGTCGACGACTGCGAGGCTGCCAGCCGCGAGTTCTCGGCCTATCTCGACGTTGAAGATCCGATCCCCGGCAACTATGTATTGGAAGTCTCCTCTCCCGGTATCGACCGTCCCCTGTTCACGGCGGCGCAATTCGCGCGCGTGACCGGCCAGGAGGTCAAGGTGCTGCTGAAGGCCCCCATCGAGGGTCGCCGGCGCCTCAAGGGCAACGTCGTTGAAGTAAACGGCGAGCACATTGTGGTCGAGGGCGAGGCCGGCAGATTCGAATTCGAGCATGCGGACGTCGAAAGCGCCCGCGTGGTTCCCGACTGGGTGGCCCTCGGCTATGCGCCGCAGCCGAAGCCCACGCCGGGCGGCAAGAAACCCAAATAACGCAACGACGGGATGCGGGGCATCCTTACGGGAGTAGCGGCAATGAGCAAAGAACTTTTGCTGGTAGTCGACGCGGTCGCCAATGAAAAGGGCGTACCGCGCGAAGTCATTTTCGAAGCCATGGAAGCGGCGCTGGCCTCGGCCGCCAAGAAGCGCTACCCCGACGAGGATCCGGACATCCGGGTCGAGATCGACCGTAACACCGGCGATTACGAAACCTTCCGTCGCTGGGAAATCATCGCGGACGACGGCGAGATGGAGGATCCGTCCTTCCAGATCCGCCTGATGGACGCCCAGGACGAAGCGGGCGAAGACGAAGTGGCCGAGGTCGGTGGCTGGATCGAGCACCAGATCGAGAACGCCGAGTTCGGCCGCATCGCCGCCCAGGCCGCGAAGCAGGTCATCGTCCAGCGCGTTCGCGAGGCCGAGCGCCAGCAGGTGGTCGACGCCTTCCGCGACCGCGTGGGCGAACTGGTCACGGGTATCGTGAAGCGCGTCGAGCGCGGCAACGTCTACCTCGACCTGGGCAGCAACGCCGAGGCGTTCATTCCGCGCGACAAGACGATTCCCCGCGAGTCGGCCCGCGTGGGCGATCGCGTTCGCGGCTACCTCTACGAGGTGAAGTCGGAAATCCGCGGTCCGCAGCTGTTCGTTTCGCGCAGCGCGCCGGAATTCATGATCGAACTGTTCAAGCTCGAAGTGCCGGAAGTCGGCCAGGGGCTGGTGGAAATCAAGGGCTGTGCCCGCGATCCGGGCGACCGCGCCAAGATCGCCGTGGTGGCCCACGACAGCCGTACCGATCCCATCGGCGCGTGCATCGGCATGCGCGGTTCGCGCGTGCAGGCCGTGTCGAACGAGCTGAACGGCGAGCGCGTCGACATCATCCTGTGGCACGAGAACCAGGCCCAGTACGTCATCAATGCGATGGCGCCGGCCGAGGTGCAGTCGATCATCATGGACGAGGAAAAGCACTCCATGGACATCGCGGTGGCCGAGGACAAGCTGTCCCAGGCCATCGGCCGCGGCGGCCAGAACGTGCGCCTCGCCAGCAAGCTCACCGGCTGGCAGCTCAACGTGATGACGCAGGACCAGGTCACCGCGAAGTCGGAAGCCGAGCAGCAGGCCGCGCTCACCTTGTTCATGGAACGCCTGGAAGTCGACCAGGAAATCGCCGGCATCCTGGTCCAGGAGGGTTTCTCCTCCGTCGAGGAAATCGCGTACGTGCCCAGCGCCGAGCTGCTGGCGATCGAAGGCTTCGACGAGGACATCGTCGAGGAACTTCGCGCCCGCGCCCGCGACGCACTGCTCACCGAGGCCCTGGCGGTCGAGGAAGGCATCGACGAAAACGGCCCTTCCGCCGAGCTGCTCGAGCTGGAAGGCATGGACGAACCCACCGCCTTCGCGCTCGCCGAGCGCAACGTGAAGACGCTCGACGACCTGGGCGACCTTGCCGTCGACGAGCTGATCGATATCGAAGGCATGACCGAGGAACGCGCATCGCAGCTGATCATGGCTGCGCGCGCTCCGATGATCGCCCGACTGGAGAAGGGCGGCTAAGCGCGTGTCCGGAAGCGCCCTGGAGGGGCGCCCCGAGGGAAGCCGCAAGGTTTCCCGCCAAGGATGGAGGCAGCCGTACGGGTCATCGACGGCACGTAAGGTTACGCGCGGGAACGGCGGAGAATAAAGAACGATGTCGGACGTCACTATCAAACAACTGGCCCAGGTCCTGGAGATGCCAGTCGAGAAGCTCCTCGGGCAGCTCGACCAGGCCGGGATGAAATTCAACAACGCGGATCAGGTCATCAGCAGCACCGAAAAGGTGAAACTGCTCGGTTTCCTGCGCCGCACGCACGGCAAGAACGAACCCGCTCCCGAAGCGGACGATTCGGCTCCGCGCCAGATCACCCTGAAGCGCCGCACCGTCGGCGAGCTGAAGGTGAACACGGGCAGCGGCCGTGGCGCCGGTCCGGCCAAGACGGTGAACGTCGAGGTCCGGGCGAAGCGTACCTACGTGAAGCGCAGCGCGATCGCCGAAGACGCCTCGCACGACGCCGAGCGCGAGGAGGCCGCACGCAAGCTGGCCGAGTCGCAGGCGCAGCGCGAGCACGAGGAAACCCAGCGCCGCGAGGAGGCCGAGCGCCGCCGCGAGGCCGAGGAAGCCCGGCAGCTTGCCGAGGCCGAGGCCCGTCGTCAGGAAGAGGCGGCCGCCGAGGCACGCCGCCAGGCGGAAGAGGCCGCGGCCGAGCGCGCTCGCACCGAGGAAATCCGTGCCGAAGCACCTGCCGCCGAACCCCAGCCGGAAACCCCGGCGGCGGTTGCGGGCGACGACGGCATCGGCCACCAGACGGCGAAGCTCGACAACCGTTCGCTCGGCATGATCCTTCCGCGCATCCACGAGCCGCGCAAGCGCGAGCGTGTCGTTTCCAAGCCCGCTCCGGCCCCCGCGCCCGCTCCGGCTCCTGCTCCGGCCCCCGCACCGGTGGCGTCCGCGCCAGCGGCGCGTCCGGCCGCTCCGTCGGGTGCCCGTCCGGCACCGGCGTCCGCGCCGTCGACCAACGACGCCCGCGGCGCGGCGCGTCCGAAGCACGGCGGCGGTGGCGCCGGCGGTGGCCGTAACGGCGATCGCGAGCCCGGTGGCAAGCGCTTCGCCGCCGGCGAACTGCACCTGTCCGATGCCGACCGCGCGCGCCGTTCCAGCGGCAATCGCCGCGGTGGCGGCAAGGTCAGGGGCCGTTCCGAGGCGCCGCGCGGTGCCACGTCGTCGGGTCCGCACGGCTTCACGCGTCCCACCGCCGCGGTGGTGCGCGACGTCGTGATCGGCGACAACAACCTCGTCACCGAGCTGGCCCAGAAGATGGCCGTGAAGGGCGCCGAGGTGGTGAAGGCGCTGTTCAAGATGGGCGTCATGGCCACGATCAACCAGACGATCGATCACGACACCGCCGCGCTGGTGGTCGAAGAACTCGGCCACAACCCGGTTCGCGCCACCGACAATGACGCGGAGGCCGCGCTGGCTTCGCACACCCAGAACGTGGAACTCGAGGGCGAGAAGATCCAGCGTCCGCCGGTCGTCACGATCATGGGCCACGTCGACCACGGCAAGACCTCGCTGCTCGACTACATCCGCCGCACCAAGGTCGCCTCGGGCGAGGCGGGCGGCATCACGCAGCACATCGGCGCCTACCACGTCGAAACCAGCCGCGGTGTCATCACGTTCCTCGACACCCCGGGCCATGCCGCGTTCACGTCGATGCGCGCCCGCGGTGCGCAGTCCACGGACATTGTGGTGCTGGTGGTCGCGGCCGACGACGGCGTCATGCCGCAGACGATCGAGGCGGTGAAGCACGCGCGCGCCGCGAAGGTGCCGCTGATCGTCGCCGTCAACAAGATGGACAAGTCCGACGCCAATCCCGACAACGTGAAGCAGGGCCTGGCGAACCTCGAAGTCATCCCCGAAGACTGGGGTGGCGACACGCAGTTCGTGCCCGTGTCGGCGAAAACCGGCGACGGCGTGGACGCGCTGCTCGACGCCATCTCGATCCAGGCGGAAGTGATGGAACTCAAGGCGGTGGCCGACGGCCGCGCCTCGGGTGTCGTCATCGAGTCCAGCCTCGACCGCGGTCGCGGTCCGGTGGCCACGGTGCTGGTACAGCAGGGCACGCTGAAGAAGGGCGACTTCGTCGTCTGCGGTGTGGAATACGGCCGCATGCGCGCGCTGGTCGACGAGACCGGCAAGCAGGTGAACGAGGCGGGTCCGTCCATTCCCGTGCAGGTGCTGGGTCTGTCCGGCGTGCCGGAATCGGGCGACGACTTCGTGGCCGTCGAGGACGAGCGCCTCGCTCGCCAGGTCGCCGCGGAGCGTCAGCAGAAGCGTCGCGAGAACCGTCTGGTCAGCAAGTCCAACCGTCTGGAAGACATCATGGCCCAGATGGGCCAGGGCGAAGGCCAGCAGACCCTCAACATCCTGGTGAAGGCCGATGTGCAGGGTTCGGTCGAGGCGCTGCGCGACTCGCTCACCCAGATCGGCAACGACCTGGTGAAGGTGAACGTGATCTCGTCCGGCGTGGGCGGCATCACCGAATCGGAAGCCACGCTGGCGGCGGCCTCGAAGGCGCTGATCATCGGCTTCAACGTCCGTGCCGACGCGTCGGCACGCAAGGTGATCGACACCAACGGCCTCGACGTCCGTTACTTCTCGATCATCTACGACGTCATCGACCAGGTGAAGCAGGCGGCGTCCGGCCTCCTCGGCATGGAGATCCGTGAAGAGATCATCGGTATCGCCCAGGTGCGCGACGTCTTCCGCTCGTCGAAGTTCGGCGCGGTGGCGGGTTGCATGGTCACCGAAGGCATCGTCAAGCGCTCCAAGCCGATCCGCGTGCTCCGCGACAACGTCGTGGTGTTCCAGGGCGAACTGGAATCGCTGCGCCGCTTCAAGGAACTCGTCGACGAAGTGCGCAACGGCATGGAATGCGGTATCGCCGTGAAGCAGTACAACGACGTGAAGGTCGGCGACCAGATCGAGTGCTTCGAGCGCATCGAAGTCGCCCGCACGCTGTAACAGCAGGCAATGTGCCTCCCCGGCCTGGCCGGGGAGGCTTTATTCGTTTCAGGAGGCTGACATGCCGTCCCGTGATTTCAAGCGTACCGACCGGGTGTCCGCCGAACTCCGCCGCGAGATCGGCTTGCTCGTGCATGCGGCCGTGCGCGACCATGCTTTACCGTCGGTCAGCGTGTCCGATGTCGAGACCACCAAGGACCTGGACTGGGCCACCGTGTGGGTCACCGCATTGATGCCCGAGCAGTCCGCCACGGCGATGAAGGCTCTCAAGGAGCTGGCCCCGGAATTCCGCCGCAGCCTCTCGCGCTCCATGCGCCTGCGCCGCGTGCCGGAGCTGCGCTTCAAGTACGACGAATCGGTGGACGAGGGCGAGCGCATCGAGCGCCTGCTGCGTGAGAATCCCGTTCCGCCGGCCGACGAATCCAGGGAAGACTGAGGGTTCGACAGGTTTTATGTGGGAGCCGCTTCAGCGGCGATGGGTGCTCGCCACAAGCCTGCCCGCTGCCGCGGGATCGCCGGCATAGCCGGCTCCCACAGAGTTCGCATCCCAAACCGATACCCATGAACCGCCGAACCTTCCGCGACATCCACGGCATCCTGCTGCTCGACAAGCCGCTGGGCCTCAGTTCCAACCAGGCACTGCAGACGGCGCGGAGGCTGGTCGGAGCGGCCAAGGGCGGCCACACCGGCAGTCTCGATCCGCTGGCGACCGGCCTGCTTCCACTCTGCTTCGGCGAGGCGACCAAGATCGCCGGCTGGCTGCTGGGTTCGCGCAAGGCCTACGAGGCCGAGGTGAAGCTGGGTGCGACCACCACGACGGCCGACCTCGAGGGCGAGGTGGTGGAGACCCGCGCCGTGCCTGCGCTTGACGAGGCCATGCTCGAAGCCGCCCTCGCGCCCCTGCGCGGGCGCATCGTGCAAGTGCCCCCTGCCTATTCGGCGATCAAGCAGGACGGTGTGCCGCTTTATGTGAAGGCGCGCCGGGGCGAGGCGGTCGACGTGCCCGCGCGCGAGGTCGACATCCATCGCCTGGAGGTGATCGGCAGCGACGGCGATACCGTGCGGCTGTACGTGGAATGCGGTTCCGGCACCTACGTGCGCAGCCTGGCCGTCGACCTCGGTGAAAACCTGGGTTGCGGCGCCCACCTGACCGGCCTGCGCCGGCTCTGGGTGGAACCCTTCATGACGCCCGCGATGGTCACCCTCGACCAATTGCGGGAGGCTGCCGAGACGGGGCCGGACCCGCTGGAGGCCTGCCTGCTGCCGGTCGAAGCCGGCCTCGCGCATATTCCCCGGGTGGATCTCGACCCCGAGCAGACCCGGATACTCGGCTTCGGCCAGCCGGTGCCATTGGGAACCCATAGGGCCCGGGCCTTGCGGGAAGCCCTTGTGGGAGCCGGCTGCGCCGGCGATCCCGCGGCAGCGGGCACGAGTCCCGCGAGCGTCCCTGCCCGCTGCGCCGCCTACGGCTCCGACGGCCGGCTGATGGCCCTGGCCGAGGTGGACGGGGAGGGGGTCCTCCGGGTCCTCCGCGGATTCAATCTGCCGCCTGTCTGACCGGGCTTGTTGCCGCTACGCGCAGGACGTTACAATTACGTGCTCGTTTAACGGCTTTCATCAAAAGCGAGGCTTGCGCAACTTCATCGGGGGCCGTTGAGGTTGCGCAAGTCTCGCATCCGCTTTTTTTTAGGAATCGATACACATGTCGCTCACCGTCGAACAGACCAGCCAGATCATCAAAGACTACGGCCGCGCGCCCAACGACACGGGCTCGACCGAAGTCCAGGTCGCCCTGCTGTCCGCCAACATCACCGCGCTGCAGGACCATTTCCAGGCGCACAAGCAGGATCACCACTCGCGTCGCGGCCTGCTGAAGATGGTCAACAAGCGCAAGACGCTGCTGGCCTACCTCAAGAAGAGCGACCTCGCTCGCTATCAGACCCTGATCGAACGCCTCGGCCTGCGCCGCTAAACCACCGGAACAGGACGAGGAGAGATCGAAGTGGCGAAAGTAACCAAGTCATTCCAGTACGGTAGTCACGAAGTCACACTGGAGACGGGCGAAATCGCCCGGCAGGCCTCCGGTGCGGTCATGGTCAGCATGGGCGGCACCGTCGTCCTGGTCACGGTCGTCGCAGCCCCCAAGGCGCGCGAAGGCCAGGACTTCTTCCCGCTCACGGTCGACTACATGGAGAAGTTCTACTCCGCGGGTCGCATCCCCGGTGGCTTCTTCAAGCGTGAAGGCCGCCCGACGGAGAAGGAGACGCTCACCTCGCGCCTCATCGATCGCCCGCTCCGTCCGCTGTTCCCGGAAGAGTTCCGCAACGAGATCCAGGTCATCGCACAGGTCGTGTCGCTGAACCCGGAAGTCGACGGCGACATCCCGGCGCTCATCGGCGCCTCTGCCGCCATGACCCTGGCCGGCGTGCCCTTCAAGGGTCCGATCGGCGCGGCTCGCGTCGGTTACGCCAACGGCCAGTACATCCTCAACCCGACGGCTACCCAGCTGAAGACCTCCGACCTCGACCTCGTGGTCGCCGGTACGGCCAAGGCCGTGCTGATGGTGGAATCGGAAGCGAAGCTGCTCAGCGAAGACGTCATGCTCGGCGCGGTGGTGTTCGGCCACCAGCAGATGCAGGCCGCCATCGACACGATCAACGCCTTCGTCGCCGAAGCCGGCGCCAAGTCGTTCAAGTGGGAAGCCCCGGCCGCCAAGTCGGCGCTGTACGACGCGGTCAAGGCCGCCGTCGGCACGCGTTTCGCCGAGGCCTTCCAGATCCGCGACAAGCTCGCCCGCCGCGACGTCATCTCCGCGCTGAAGACCGAGGTCAAGGCCTCGCTCGCCGCGCAGGCGGAAGCCAATGGCTGGACCGATGGCGACATCGGCGCCGCCTTCGGCGAAGTCGAGTACCGCACCCTGCGCGACGGCGTGCTGTCGACCAAGGTCCGCATCGACGGCCGCCAGCTCGACGACATCCGCCCGATCTCGGTGCGCGTCGGCGTCCTGCCGCGCACGCACGGCTCGGCGCTGTTCACCCGCGGCGAAACCCAGGCGCTGGTCGTCGCCACCCTCGGCACCACCCGCGACTCGCAGGTCATCGACGCGCCGGAAGGCGAGTGGAAGGACACGTTCCTCTTCCACTACAACTTCCCTCCGTTCTCGGTCGGCGAAACCGGCCGCGTCGGCAGCCCGAAGCGTCGCGAAATCGGCCACGGCCGCCTCGCCAAGCGCGGCGTGCAGGCCGTCAAGCCCACGATCGAGGAATTCCCGTACGTGGTGCGTGTCGTCTCGGAAATCACCGAGTCGAACGGTTCCTCGTCCATGGCCTCGGTCTGCGGTTCCTCGCTGGCCATGATGGACGCGGGCGTGCCGCTCAAGGCACCGGTGGCGGGCATCGCCATGGGCCTGGTGAAGGAAGGCGACGACTTCGTCGTGCTCTCCGACATCCTGGGTGACGAAGACCACCTCGGCGACATGGACTTCAAGGTGGCCGGTACCGCCGACGGCGTGTCCGCGCTGCAGATGGACATCAAGATCGAGGGCATCACCGAAGAGATCATGCGCACGGCGCTGGCCCAGGCCAAGCGCGGTCGCGTGCACATCCTCGGCGAGATGGCCAAGGTGATGAGCACGGCCCGTTCGGAAATGAGCGAGTTCGCGCCGCGCCTGCTCACCATCAAGATCCACCCGGACAAGATCCGCGAAGTCATCGGCAAGGGTGGCGCCACCATCCGTTCCATCACGGAAGAAACCGGCACCACGATCGACATCACCGACGACGGCAACGTGGTCATTGCCTCGGTCAACCGCGAAGCCGCCGAAGCCGCGCGCAAGCGCATCGAGCAGATCGTCTCGGACGTCGAGCCGGGCCGCATCTACGAAGGCAAGGTCGCCAAGCTGATGGACTTCGGCGCGTTCGTCACCATCATGCCGGGCAAGGACGGCCTCGTGCACGTCTCGCAGATTTCCAGCGAGCGTGTCGAGAAGGTCTCCGACAAGCTGAAGGAAGGCGACATCGTCAAGGTCAAGGTCCTGGAAGTCGACAAGCAGGGCCGCATCCGCCTGTCGATGAAGGCCGTCACCGAAGAAGAAAGCGCCGCGAGCTGATCCAGCTCCAAAGCGTATGAAGAAGCCCGGCATCGCAAGATGCCGGGTTTTTTTTGTTCTTCCCGTATTTCGGGGTAGCCGTCGCCGGTTGAACGCGCCATTGTGTTGGCCTTGCACACCGCGGCCATGAGTGGAGGCGCCGGGCTGCGCCCCTCCGGGCTCAAACATGCGGTCGCAAGCGACCGAACTCGCCCGGAGGGGCACAGCCCGACACCTCTCCTATCACTGAGGTTTCGTGAGGGGAGAGCCGGAGGCCGATGAAGGAGTGGGTGATCGGCTGGTAGCGAACGTCAAAAAACTCATTTTTTTCAGAATTATCCCGAAGACATCGCCGGGCGGGTTCCATCGGCCTGCAAGGCGGGATAAATACTTATGCGTATGCAAATTCCAATCCTTTGATGTACACCGACCGAACGGGTCTGGCTTGCGATCAAAGAGGGTGCTGGGTCACTCGTGCCGAGCAGGGTTGTGCAAATGCAGGGAATTGGAGTCTTTACTATCAAGCTGCCTGTAGCGGGGGTGATCCTTACGCCTGCGGGGCTCGGGAAATTGCCGGCAACAGAGGCATTCTTTCCGGTGTTACGAATCTTCGTCTAGCGAACTCGATTTCCGACAACCTTCCTAGGGGGACGAGTTGCTCGGCCAGTTCCCGGGAGATCGATCAGCGTATGGAGGGGGTGCGAGTAGATTTGGCACGAGCTCACGCCAAGGCTTTAAATGCGGAGAATGCAAGCCCGTATCACCCCGTTATGCTGGATCGATGGAGCCATGTGGATGCGTTTCACTCGGAAGTATTTTCGAAGCATGGTGCATCTCCTGACGCATTTGGTGGCCGGCCATACGATAAATATCTTGGTAGAGGGACGTTCGGTTTTGATTGGTGCCCATCCCCTAGTTGCAGATGATATGGGCTGGACATGACTGTTCAGATTGTTCAGCTTTATCTGATACCTGCATTTCTCGCCATCGACGTTGTTGTTTTTATCAGTGTTCGAGGTGGCCGAGACTGAATTTCTCAAATCACGAGACGTCTTTTTATCTTGTCGGTTGCGGGGTTTGCTTTCACTGTCCTGGGAATTCTCGACTTGATTTCTCAAGTATGGGTGGCTCGATCCAGTCCCGCACTTCTTTATGTCTCAGCGAGAACGTTGTTCTTCTTGCTATCGATAGCCTGCATTTCGAGCGGATTGCTGGCATATAGAGCAAGACGAAAGCGATGAGTGATTCCTCGGCTCTGAGGACGTGCGCAGAATGTAACCTGCGCACGTTGCTCCGTACCAAGCGAAGCGGCAAAGTCCGTCAACGTGGCAATGCCAGTGGATGGAAACTCGGCGGAGTAGATTGTTCGAAAGATGAAGGTGGTGCAGTGCGCCAGCGTGCCAACCATGACTGAGGGCCGGCAAACCATCTGGAAGGCCGCACTTGTTGCGCCATTAGGTGCCCCTTTTTCGATAGCCCTTGCGCTCGTCTGGGACTCAGTAGCATTTCAAGGCTTCGCTGGCTTCCAAGATATGCACTTTGCGGTGCTTTTCATTTTTGCGTTTGGGCTACCCATTAGCTACGGCGCTATGCTTGTTTTTGGCTTGCCGTATCTTTTGTGGCTTCGTTCCAAAGGGTGCCTGACATGGATTTCCGTTTGCGCCGGCGCCGTCCTCCTGGGTTCGATCGTGTGGGCCGTTTTCTGGCACTCAGGCCTCCGGCCCAAGCCTCTCATCCACACCATTCCGCTTGGAGCCCTTATAGGGCTTGCCGTGGGAGTTCTCTTTAGCTTGACGGCAAAGTGGCAAGTGAGGTGATCGATTCGGTGTCTGCTTGCCCCTGTTGCGACGGGTACAGGCTGCGGCTCTTCTGCCACAAAATCCCAGTAATCGGAGAGGTGTCGGGCTGCGTCCCTCCGGGCGAGTTCGGTCGCTTGCGACCGCATGTTTGAGCCCTGTCTCTTATACACATCT
>NZ_JBNDHZ010000028.1:0-61471 GCF_056755355.1 Luteibacter sp. HAY1-4A | reverse complement strand
GGTCCAGACGGTGGAGGCGCACGTGTTGTTGCAGTTTTTCGACCAGCTCTCGTTGGCCGGAGAGTAGGTGTAAGACCATGTCTGTGTGGCGACGGTGCTGCCCACGCCAAGCCCGGTTCCCGACAGCTGCCGCTGGATGATCGACAGGCCGTAATAGGCATTGGGAATGTTGGCCCAGGTCCCTGGATTGGTGGGAGCGGTCGACTGATTTACACCGGCGCTGCAATCCTGCGGTACGTTGGAGCGGCCATGCCGCACAGGCATGACGGTGAAGCTTCCCGTCAGCCCCGACGGATGGGTCATGCGGCCGGTAAAGACACTGGACGAACCGAAGTTCAGGGTCGGTAGCGCTTCGCATGATCCCACGTTCCCCGTCATGTCGACCCACGCATTATTGAGGCCGGTCATGTCGAACGACCACGTGGAGCCATCGGGTTGGCGGATGGACGTGAGCTGCCAGAGCAGGCCCACCTTCGTATATGCATAGGTCCAGGTGCGCGACCCGGAGGCATTCCCTTGTACGGTGATAGTGGAAATGCGGGGCGTGCCAGCCTCATAAGCCAGGCTGACGTGACGCCCATCGCTTGCGGTGATGTCCGTCACCAGATCGCCGCTATACGCGTACGAGACCCAGTTGCCGAATCGGTCTTGCACGCGTGTAACGAGCATGCGTCCTTCGCGGCGTACGAGGGTGTCGGATGTGGAGGCGAGCGGCGACAGAGCCACATTCGTCCGAGCGGCACTGAACGACGAAAGCAACGGGCGCGTCAGGGTCGGCATGTAGCGATAGGAAAGATGATCGAGCGTATAGCGAGTGCCGTCTGGAGCGACCGCGAGGAAAGCCTGCGTGGTCGGGTCGGTACTGGCTTGCTGCAAGCAACCGATCGACCAGTCGTTGGCAGTGACGATCGGCACTGTGGGGGAACTGAATGGAATGAAATCCCAGGTTGGCGTGGCGGTGTTTTGCGGGGAGCGATGGAGCAGCTCCTGGCTGCCTTGCCCAGGAACATGGAGCTGGTAGCCACGCCACCAGTCGTCCGGAGACCAGGGTGGGCGGTCCAGGCCACTTTGCGCTACCGTCGGCGGCGCGTTGAACGAGGTACAGATGGCCTTTGGGCTCGCTCCGCTGACGACCCATCCCGTCACGTCCCGCTGGTTGGCGGTGATAGTGGTTATCTGCGGTAGCGCCAGTTCCCAATCCCCGAAGGGCAGGTTCTGCAGGTCCAGGCTGTCGCGGGTGTTGTGAAGGTAGAACTCGCGCCCGATGGTGATCGTCGGGCCGGTACCCGGCACAGTCACGTCTACCTGGTAGAACCCCAACGTGCCATCGTACAGGTTGACCTGTTCACCGAACGGGGTGTCGCCGAGCGGTTGAATGTCGTCGCTGATCTTGACGAGTTTCTTGTATTCCTCTTCCGGCGTGACCGTTGTCTGCGCCGCCGCGATTGTCGGTAGCAGCAAGCCTGCTGCAATGAGTAAGCGATATCTCCAGGCGCGCACCTTCGCGGCCTTTCCAGAACCGTACGTCATTTTTCACACTCCCCTGTGCACGACATGGTGCGCAACGTGAGTGCTCGTGGCGACGACAATGGTTTAATGCGTCATGAAGTCGCAAGTTCTTGACGCTTGCGCAAGAACATGCGGCTCGGGCGCTTTAGCCTTTCGGGTGGAGCGTCAAGGCAGCGGCGGCGTCGTCTTCTCGAGGATGCGCATCGACTCGGCGTTCTTCTTTTCCCAGGCCGCGATGTCAGCCTTGTTCATGGGCGCGTCGTGCACGATGGCAGGGCGCCCGTTGAACGTACTCATCGGCTTGTTGGACGTCAGCGTCGGCAGCACGGCTGGTGACCGCATGGGTTGCGTCACCTGCACGGCGCGGGAGACGGCTGCCTGAAGCGTGTTGACCCTGGCGCGGTGGATTTCGCCGATGTAGTAGCTGTAAAGCATGGCCAGCATGACGGTCATCGCGATGACGGCGCCGGCTGCCGCAACGAGCGGGCCATGCTTCCTGGCTCGTGCCGGCTTCCGCACGGCCGGTACCCATGACGGCATACCATCGATGCTTGCATGTGGCATGGCAGGCTCCGCTACGGGCCCCAGCATCGCGCGCACCGTCTTCCCGTCGATCAGCCGTATGTGCCGGAACTTCGCCGCGGCTTCGATCGCCGCCCGGGTGAATTCGCCCGAGGTGATCACGATGGCGCCGGTGGCACCGGCCGTATGCATCACGCCGATGAGCTGGTGCACGTCGTTGTGCGGCACCTTCCAGCAGTTCCAATGCTTGCACTGCACCACCACTATTTCCTGGTCGCGCAGCAGCTTCAGGTCGATACCGCCGTCGGTGCGGTTCGCGCCACCGCCCGTGCCCACGTGCACCACCTCGTAGCCGAGGCCGCGGTAGTGATCTGCCACGAGATGTTCGAACGTGTCCCACGACACGCGGCTGAGCGCGTCGTCGTGCCGATGGTCCACTGGCTTGAACCCGCTCATCGTGCCGGCTCCGCCGAGTACGTCTGCTTGCGCCGCTGGTCGGCGCCCTTGAGCACTTCCATGGTTTCTCCCCTTTCCGTGCGCGGACGAGCCCCCCAGCTCGCCGCCCGGAATGGCCGAATATAGCTCAGCAGGCGCCCTTCAGCATCGACCCCTAGAATGTCCTCCGATCGCCGGAGGGCCGGCTTAGGAGGAATGCTCGTGAGGAAGACGATTCAAGGACTGCTGGGGATCCCTTTGCTGCTGACCGCGGGTATGTGTTCCGCCGCCGGCTTCGATTGCGGCAAGGCCGCCACTCCTGCCGAAAAGGCGATATGCGCGTCGCCGAAGGTCTCCGCACTCGACGGGACGCTGAGCGACGCCTTCCGCGCAGCGCTGAAGAATCACCCCGACAAGGCCGACGCGCTCAGGCTCGACCAGCTGCATTGGCTGGCCGACCGCGACGCCGCCATCGCCGACTTCCTGCGCGACACTCCTGGAAAGCCGCTGCCGGCCACGGTCGGGCAATACCAGGAGCGCATCGACGTCCTGCGGGGGCTCGACGCGAAGGCGCCGAAGCCCCTCGACATCGTGCAAAGCGCGCTGCCGCGACTTCCCGCAGGCTCGTACGACGTGCTTGCCGACCTCGCCAAGACGGGTGTGCCGATCACCCTTGCCACCGACGTTCCTCTCGAGGACGCCAAGGCCTTCCCTTATGAACCTGACGCCCGGATGGGCAAGGCATTGGACGAACTGGATGCCTCGTCGGGTTATCGCAAGCTCCCTGGGAGCCCGGTGAGTTCGTTGTACTCGGTGGGCGGCACGGCCCATTGCTGGACGGAGGAACCGTTCCGCATCGATGGCAGGAAAGCGATCGCGGTCGACGTCCCCGCTGCATGGGACGGCGACTGCATGACCCTGCACGACATGGCGAAGATCGGAGGGGACGTGGTCGCCACGGTCCTCACGAACCCGTCGGCCGACGAAATGAACCTCGAAGCCGCACCGTGGAACGGCGACCGTTTCGGCGCAGGCACCCGCCTGGTCCTGCGGTTCGACCATGCGCTGTCGCCGGTGGGCAGCGCGTGCGCGCCGAAGCAGTCGCCGTGCGACGAATTCGCCACGATGTCCATGACCTCCGTGGCCCGCTACGACCGCAACCCCGTGCCAGGCACACTCGATCGTCCGTTGAAGGGTGACGCCAAGAAGGCCTACGACGCCATGGTCGCGGCGGCCCGATCGCCAAAAGGTATCGCGCCGAAGGGCGACACCAACTCGTACCCCGACCTGCCCGTGTTCGGCGCGAACTTTGCCGATGGCGAGATGACGGGCTACGGTCCCGAGGCCAGCTTCTTTCCCATCGAGTTCCGGGGCGAAACGCTGCTTGGGTTCATCGGCCATGGGCACGTGGGCTGGCGGATCAATGGCGACTGGCTGGTGTCGGCATGGCGCCTGAAGGGTGCCGCGCTGGAACCGGTGGCGTCGGTTTACGTGCAGGTGAAGCGCGGTCCGCTGCTGCTTGCGTCGCCCGTGGCGGGCACGTCGAGTTCGTCTCGCTGATTCTTAGGTGGCGAGGCGGCCGACTGCATCGACGGCCGCCTTGGCCTCCGGAGGGGCCCGGGTGTCGCTAGCACTATCGTTGGCGAACCGTCCAGCCAAGGGACGTTTTTCGTCTTCACCTTGGTGAAATCTGTGAGGCCCGTCACAAATTGCCGCTGCGCGTCAGGCCGGTCCGCGCCGCCGGAGCGGGCCAAGTCTCTGTAATACAGGCTTCACATTAGCTGGCATGGGCCTTGCTGATGGGTCATTGCTCTCACGGCACCTGTCATCCACGGCAGGGGGTCGCAGGGGAGGGCACCGACCTCAGCGACAGGACCGACACCTCTAATGAATAGAATTTTCCGCATCGTCTGGAACCGGGCGATCAGCCAGCTCGTCGTTACGTCCGAACTCGGCCGCCGTACTTCCGGCGGATGCGTAGCGAAGCACACGCCGCGCACCACCGTCCTGTCGCTGGCGGCCCTTGCCGCGGCGCTTTCGTTTGCGACACCGGCCTTCGCCGACGCCGGATACCTCTCGATGCCTGGCGGCGCGCTGCTGGACATCAACAACGGTACCGCTCCGAACAGCGCGTCGAACGTTGCGAATCAGTTCCAGAATTACACCGTCACCTTCACGCCTACCCAAACGGGCAACAACTACATCCTGTTCGCCTTCCGCCAGGATCCGGCTTACTGGACCTTCGGAAACGTCGGCCTGTATGCGGCCGGCGACACGAACACGAACCTGTTCACGAACCCCCTCTTCACGCAGGGCGGTCAGGTTCCCGACAAGGACGTTCAGGCCCCCGCGGGCTGGGGCGTCGTGTACCAGGCCGGCACCACGCCGGAAGCCGCCGGTACCTGGAATGCGCCGGGTTCGGGTGACCAGACCACGACCAATGTGAATACCGCTACCGCGGGCTCTTGGTACGACGGCGCCGTCGGCAGCTTCGACGGCATCTACCAGGGTGTGAGCCTGGTGGCAGGCACCGTCTACACCATAAGCTTCACTGCGCTTTCGAACGACGCCGCCAATACCGCCGGTTCGGCTGACGGCGGTGTAGAGATGGGCGTCTATGCCGGCCAGTGCATCTCGCTGCTCGGCCCTGTCGCAAATTGCGTACCCGACAACCCGGATTTCATCCAGTTGGCGACGCCCGGCGACGCCGCCAACGCCGGCGGCCCGTCCGTCGTGACGATCGACCCGGCCAATCCCACGACGACCACGGGCCTCGGTACGACCGACGGCGCCTTCGACGGCGGCACGCTCACGGTCGACCAGAACAACGTCCACATGGATCAGGACCTCACGCTTTCCGGCAACGGCGGCACGATTGACCAGAACGATCGCGATTCGACGTTCACGGGCGTGATTTCCGATGCCACCCCGGGCATTCCCGGCGACCTCAATATCGTCAACAGCACGGGCGGCGGTTCCGTGACGCTGACCGGCGAGAACACCTACACCGGCGGCACCACCATCGGTAACGGTGCGACGCTCGTGCTCGCGGGGGACGGCAGCATCGCGACGTCCAGCGGCGTGACCAACAACGGCACGCTCGACATCGGCCAGGCCAACGGCAACGAGAACATTGCCTCGCTCGGCGGCAACGGCACCGTGACGCTCGGCGCGAACGACCTCACCATCACGGACGGGCACGACACCTACACCGGTACCATCGCCGGCACCGGCGGCGTGAACGTCATCGGCGGCACGCAGGGCTTCACCGGCACGAACACCTACACCGGCGGCACCACCGTCGCTGACGCCACGGTGTCGATCGACAACGGCAACGCGCTGGGCACGGGCACCGTGTCGCTCGCCAACGGCACGCTCGATACCACGGAGTCGATGGTCCTGGCGAACGCCATCGACGTGCAGGGCACCGGCACCGTCGACACCGCCACCGGCACCACGCTGACGCACACCGGCGCGGTGACCGGCGAGGGCGACTTCGTCAAGGACGGCGCCGGTACCCTCGAAGAGAACGGCAACCTCTCGCAGGACGGCGCCACCGTCGTCAACGAAGGCACGCTGGTGCTCAACGGCAACAACACCTACACCGGCGGCACGGTCGTGCACGAAGGCGGCACCGTGCAGGTGTCGAGCGACGAGAACCTCGGCGTACCGGGCGGCAACCTCACGCTCGACGGCGGTACGCTGCACAGCACGGGCGATGTGGATTCCTCGCGCAACATCCTTGTCTCCCCGAACGCAGGCTATTTCGATATCGATGCGCAGACCACGTTCGCCACCACGGGCAGCGTGTCCGGCGACGGCAGTGTCGACAAGGTGGGCCTGGGCACGCTGCGCATCGATGGCGACGCCGACCAGAACGGCGGCTTCAATGTCGGGCAAGGCACGCTCATCCTGAATGGCAACAACCATTATCTTGGCGCTACCACCGTGGCCCAGGACGCCACGCTGCAAGTGAACGGCGCGGCGGCTCTCGGCTCCGCTCTGGGAGGACCGGTCGTACTCAGCCAGGGCACGTTGGCCACCACGGGCGACGTCGACACCGCCAAGCAGATCCTGATCTTCGGTAATGGCACGCTCGACATCGGTGCCGACACGACCATGGCCACGACGGGCATGATCGCGGGCAGTGGCACGCTCGTGAAATCGGGCGACGGTACGCTGGTGCTCTCGAATGCGCAGAACCTCCTTTCGGGCGACACGCAGATCGACGAAGGCACGCTGGAAATCGCGGACGACGCGAACCTCGGTGTCGGCACCAATGTCATCTTCAACGGCGGCTCCCTGCACACCACGGGCAACGTGGATTCGTCGCGCAACCTGCTACTGAATACGCAGGGTTCGATCGACACCGATGCGGGCACCGCCATGACCACCTCCGGCACCGTTTCCGGCGCAGGCGGCCTCGTGAAGGACGGCGACGGCGTGCTGGAGATCGATGGTGTGGCCTCGCACACGGGCGGCACCACCGTGAACGGCGGCACGCTCGTTCTCAAGGGCAGCAACACCTACACCGGCGGCACCGTCGTCAACGCCGACGGCACGCTGGAAGTGTCCAACGATGCGAACCTGGGCGACGCCTCGGGCAACCTCACCCTCAATGGCGGCACGTTGCACGCCACGGGCACGGTGGTGACGGCGCGCGAGCTGAGCCTCGACGGCGGCGGCACGCTGGCCATCGACGACGGCAAAGCGGTGGTCATCGACGGCACGGTTTCCGGCAACGGTGGTCTGGCGCAGTCGGGCGGTCAGCTGGTTCTCGGCAACGCGAACACATACACGGGCGGTACCACGGTCGAAAACGGCACGCTCACGATCTACCAGGATGCCGCGCTGGGCACGGGTGACCTGTCGCTCGACCACGGCACGCTGTACGCCGCGGGCAGCATGACCTCGTCGCGCGATATCGACGTCACCGGCACGGGTACCGTGATCACCGGCGGCGGCGACGTTTATGTCCACACCGGCAAAGTCACCGGCACCGGCGACTTCGTGGCCTATGGCCATGGACGTATCGAGCAGAGCGGCAACCTGACCCAGGATGGCGCCACGATTTCCGACGGCGGCACGCTCGTGCTCTCGGGCGACAACACCTATACCGGCGGCACTTTCGTCGGCCCGAACTCGGTGGTCGCCATATCGAACGACGGCAACCTCGGCGACGCGAGCGGCGGCGTGTTCCTCGACGGCGGCGAACTGCTGACCACAGGTAACGTGAATTCGGCGCGCGACATCGTCACCTCCGCCTACGGCGGCATGGTGGCCACCGGTGCCAATACCACCTTCGCCACCAGCGGCGACGTGTCGGGCAACGGCACGTTCTACACCGCCGGACAGGGCACCGTTCGCATCGACGGCACCGTGAACCAGGCCGGCGGCGTCCATGTCATGGGCGGCACGCTGGTGCTGAATGGCAACAATGGCTACGTGGGCCCGACGACCATCGACCTGGGTTCGACGTTGCAGGTGTCCAGCGACGACAACCTCGGTGCCGGCGGCGACGTCGTGTTCCAGGGCGGCACGCTGCATACCACCGACACGATCAACTCCGACCGCAACGTGATCCTGGACGGCGACGCGCACTTCGACGTCGACGCTGGCACGACCATGGCGACGGGCGGCACGGCCTCGGGTACGGGCGCGCTGGTGAAGAACGGTGACGGTCGCCTGGTGATTGGCGGCGTGGCTTCCCACACCGGCGGCACCGTGGTGAACGACGGCATCCTGGTCCTCACGGCCCACAACACGTATACCGGCGGCAACACGATCAGCGGCGGTACGCTGCAGGTGCAGACGGATGCCAACCTCGGTGATGCATCGAACGGCATCGACTTCGAGGGCGGTTCGCTGCATACCACCGGCAGCTTCACCACGGCGCGCAACCTGTCGCTCGACGGCAGCGGCACGATCGACACCAACGTCGGCACCACGCTCACCGCCACGGGTAACGTGTCGGGCGCGGCCGGACTCGTGAAGAACGGCAAGGGCACGCTCGACCTTTCGGGCGCCGTCTCGCACACGGGTGGCACCACCGTGAACGCCGGCACGCTGATCCTTGGTGGCAACAACACCTATAAGGGCGGCACCACGATCAACGGCGGCACGCTGCAGGTGTCTTCCGACGCCAACCTCGGTGACGCGTCCGGCAACATCGCCATCAACGGCGGCAACCTCACCGTCACCCAGACGATGAGCACCGATCGCGACATCCTGATCGGCAGCCATGGCGCGCAGATCACCACGTTGGACGGCGTTGTCCTGAACCAGCATGGCGACATCGGCGGCAACGGCGGGCTGGTGAAGCTCGGCGGCGGCACCCTGGTGGTGTACGGCAACAACACCTTCGCCGGCGGCACCCTGATCCAGGGCGGCGTCATCCGCATCAACTCCGGTTCCTCGCTGGGCACGGGCCAGATCCTTCTCCAGGGCGGCACGCTGCAGTCCGACACCACGCTCGGTACCGGCCAGGAAGTGATCATCAGCGGCGACTCCGGCGTGAACGTCGCGGCCGGTACCACCACCGTGCTTTCGGGCAACCTGATGGCGGGCGAGGGCAACGGTTGCTTCGTGAAGTCGGGCAAGGGCTACCTCAGCCTCACAGGCCAATCCAGCCTTGCGAGCGGTACCTGCGTGGAAGATGGCGTGCTTAGCGCGAACGGCGTTCTCGCCAGCAGCTTCGTGCAGGTGGACCAGGGCGCCATGCTGCGCGGTACCGGCGTCATCAGCGGTCCGGTCAATGTCGACGGCCGCCTGGCCGCCGGCAACTCGCCCGGCACGCTCACCGTGGCCGGCACGGTCACGATGCAGGCCGGCAGCTCGCTGCAGGTCGACATCGACGGCCTCGGCACGGGTAACGGCGCGGGCAACTACTCGCGCGTGCTGGTAGTGGGCGAAGGCAACCGCTTCATTGCCGACGGCACGCTGGTGCCGACGCTGCGCGGCATCACCGGCAACGCATCCAACACGTACACCCCGGCGCTGGGCAGCACGTATCGCATCGTGACGGCGGACGGTGGCGTGGAAGGCCGTTTCGCCTCGATCGAGCAGCCGACGGATGGCTTGCCTGCGAACGCGCGCTTCCTCGCGTTCTACGGCGCGAACGACGGTCACAGCATCGACCTGCGCGTAGCTCCCGTGTCGTATGCGGCGCTGCTTGGCTCCAGTGCGAAGCGCAATGGCCTCGCGGCCGCCGGCGCGCTCGACGGCGCGGTGCAGGCGATGGATGCCGACGCCGCCACGGCGACGCAGAACGACCTGCTGTATGCGGTGTCGTCGCTCGGTGCCGATCGCGTGGCATCGATGGTGGGCAACCTGTCCGGTGAAGTGCACGCCGACCAGGCGGCTGCCGCGCGCAATGCGGGCCTCGGCATGCAGCGCGACGTGAGCGACCATCTCGCCACCGACCGTTCGGCCGACATGGCGCACAACGTCTGGGCCAATGTCACCCGCGACGGCAACCGTTCCGTCGCCGACGGGCAGGGCAGCGGATTCGAGACCGGTACCGACCGCACCACGGGCGGCATCGACCTCTACGCCGAAGGCGGCACGGTGCTCGGCGTGGCGGCAACGCACCACGACACCAACGTAATCTCGCATGGCGGCTCGGGTTCCATCCGCGGCACGTCGGGCATGGTCTATGCGCAGCAGGCGCTCGGCAGCTTCGTGCTGGATGGTGTGGCGGCTTACGGCAATACCGACTGGACGACGCGTCGTCCGGACCCGATGGGCGGTTCGCAGCTGGAAACCCGCACCTCGGGCAAGGACAGCATGGCCAGCGCCACTTTGCGCATGCCGATGCAGACGGCCGGCGGTTCGCGTATCGAACCGTATGCCAGCGTCGTGTGGCAGAAGGTGGAACGTGACGCGGTGAACGAGCGCGCCTCCGTCGCCGCCCTCTCGGTGGACAAACTGTCGGAGAACGGCACCCGCGTGCTCGCCGGCGTGACCATGGGTTCGAAGGCGGCCGATCCGCTGGCGTCCACGCTCACCTGGCACGCGGGTATCGCGGTGGGTGCCGATACCGGCGACCTGCTCGATCCGACCGTGCACGACACGCTGGCGGGCCAGCGCTTCGACACCGCCGCTCCGGGCGTCGGCCGTGGCTTCGTCCAGGTGAACGCGAACGGCACGATGCGCCTCGGCAAGAGCACCTACCTCTACGGTGGCCTCACCGCCGAGGAAGGCAAGCGCCGCTCGGCGTACGGCGTCACCGCCGGTGTGCGCGTGGCCTTCTAAGGCCGCTCGCTTTTGCGAAAGCGAAGGGCCCGCTCGAAAGAGCGGGCCCTTCTTTTTGAAGGCTACTTGTAGGAACCGCCACGGCAGCCATGCGAGCTTTGTGTGGGAGCCGCTTCAGCGGCGATGGGTGCTCGCGACAAGATTGCCCGCTGCCGCGGGATCGCCGGCACAGCCGGCTCCCACAAGAATCGCAAGCGGTTCGCGGTTCAGGCCTTCTTGCGACGCAGTGCGTAGCCGATGCCGAGTATCGCGAACCACACCGGGCTGGCGATCAAGGCCTGGCGCGTATCGCTTTCCAACGCCAGAAGCACCAGCACGAACGCGAAGAACACGAGGCACGCCCAGCACATCGCCACGCCGCCGGGCATCTTGTAACCCGATACCGCGTGCAACTCGGGGCGCTTCTTCCGGTAGGCCATGTACGCCACCAGGATCAGCGACCACACGAACATGAAGAGGATGGCGGCCAGCGTCGTCACCAGCGTGAAGGCGGTGACGAGGTTGGGAATGACGTAGACGAGCATCGCGCCGCCGAGCAGGCACAGGCACGAGAAGAAGAGGCCACGCGAGGGCACCGCGGCCTTGGAGAGCTGGTGGAACGCCTTCGGCGCGTGGTCTTCCTCGGCCAGGCCGAACAGCATGCGGCTGGTGGAGAAGATGCCGCTGTTGGCCGACGAGGTGGCCGACGTGAGCACCACGAAGTTGATCAGGCTGGCGGCGGCCGGGATGCCTGCGAGCACGAACAGTTCCACGAAGGGGCTCTTGCCCGGCATCACCTGGCGCCATGGCGTCACCGACATGATCACCACGAGCGACAGCACGTAGAACAGGATGATGCGCACGGGGATCGAATTGATCGCCTTGGGCAGGTTGCGCTCCGGGTCGGCGGTTTCGGCGGCCGTGGTGCCCACCAGCTCGATGCCCACGAAGGCGAACACGGCGATCTGGAAGCCGGCGAAGAAGCCACCGATGCCCATGGGGAACATGCCGCCGTCGTTCCAGAGGTTCGACAGCGACGCTACGTGCCCGTCCGGCGAATGGAACGCCCAGGCCACCATGCCGAAGCCGGTGACGATGAGGGCGCAGATGGCCACGATCTTGATGAGGGCGAACCAGAATTCCATCTCGCCGAAGAGGCGCACCGTGGTGAGGTTCAGCGCCAGCAGCAGGAGTACGCACAGCAGCGCCGGTATCCATGGGGCGAGCCCGGGAAACCAGAACTGAGCATAGGAGGCGATGGCGATCACGTCGGCGATCGCCGTGATGATCCAGCAGAACCAGTATGTCCAGCCGCAGAAGAAACCGGCCCACGGACCCAGCAGGTCGGTGGAGAAATCGATGAACGACTTGTAGTTGAGGTTGGAGAGCAGCAGCTCGCCCATGGCCCGCATCACGAAGAACAGCATCACGCCGATGATGAGGTACACCAGCAGGATGGACGGCCCGGCGAGGCTGATGGTCTTGCCCGAACCCATGAAGAGGCCGGTTCCGATGGCGCCGCCGATGGCGATCAGTTGCAGGTGGCGGTTCGACAGGCTGCGCCTGAGGTGCTCGGGGGACTGCTCCTGCGGATGCGACATCGGAGTACTCGGTTCGGGACGGAAGCCGGAACCATACGGGGCGCGCGGGGTGGCGGCAAGGCACAAAAACACCGAATAGCTGGTATTCGGCCCCTAGGGACGAGCGGCGCTTCCCGGCTGGCACGACGGTTTCGCGAACACATGCTGTACCTGCCAGCCGGACCAGTCGGCGACCGTGCCGATGGTAAAGCAGGGGCCAAGTGCGTCGGGGGGAAGTTGCAGCAGGTCGCCGTCGACGATGTAGCGGTGATAGGGCGGGCCGATGTCGCCCGCGTCGATGCCTGCCACCGCATCGACCAGTGCGGGTCCGGGATCGCCGGTCGTGTTCATGTGCGCCAGGGCATCTGCCAGGGTTTTCGTGCCCCCTGTGGCGGCACGGATGCGCGCATCGAGGAACACGGCGAACAGCAAACCGCGGTTGGCGGGCAGTTCGCGCATGTCGCGCGAACTCGCGAAGGCCTCTTCGACCTGGGCTTGCGGCGCGCGGCGGAAAGGAGAGTTGCCGTAGCTCGTCGTCGCCTGGTCGACGATGCGGGCGAATGCGGCGGGCGGCAGGTAACCCTTCGAAAAAAGGTCGCTCACGATCCGGTAGTTGGCAAAACCCTCGTCGTACCAAGCCGTGGCGGGCTCGCCCTCCGTGGGCTCGGGCGACGCGGCCGCCACGACGACCCAGGGCAGCCATTCATCGTCCGGGACATGGCCCGTGAGGTAAGCCGTGCCGCCGGAGGGAGCGGTGGTCACCGCTCTTCCCGGTGAGGTGTCGTCGAAGTCGACGATGTTGAACGTGTAGTCGTGGCGGGTGTGGGGAGGCGTGGCTTCGGTAACGGCACGGGCCACCACATCCGCGATGCGCTCCACGTCGCGTGCGCCGGCGAGCGCGGCGATCGCGATGGTGGCAGCGCCCGCGCGGCGTTTCGCGGTTCGTGCACTGCGCGCAGCGAGGAACGTCCCGCCCCGGAGCCGCGCGACGGTTTGCGTCCCCTGGGCAAGCGAGGTCGAGACCACCCATCCGGGAGGAGCCGACCAGCGCACCTCGACGGCCCGACTATCCGGCCCCTCGGGAATGGCGAAGAGTACGCCGGTCGAAGCCACGACGGCATCGGGCCGCACGAGCACCGATTGCCATGTGTCCCATCCGAAGTTCCGTGACGGCGACGCCGGCTGGGTTTGCCACGAAAGCACGACTTCGCTTCCCGGCTGTCCGGACAGTCTCCAGCGCCCCGGTGTCGATGTGTCGAGCGATCCTTCCTCGGCGTGCACGCCGGTCGCTTCCCATGTCGGCACGGCGAACTCGATCGCACCGTCCCTGCCGACATGGGCCGTCGCCCGGACTTCGACGGTATCGAGCGCCGCGCCTTGCATGTGGAAAGCGAGGTCGTAGCGAACGGGCTCCGCGTCGCCGGCTCTTGCGAGGGTAGTGAAGAGCATCGCCGCCAGCGCCGCGAAGCGAATCGAAGTGTCTGCCATGGCCATTCCCTGTGGATGGCCGTGGGTAGCAATTCGCGGGCCATCCGGTTCGCCCGCGCCATACCGCGCACTGACGTGCTGCGGCGACCGTCCACGGACAGGGGGGCGGACACAGCGGACACTCGCGTGCCTATGTTCTGTTTGACAGGGGCTGAGGCGGCCTCAGGCTGCCGCGCGTTCCAGGGCGGCCAGCAACGTCCTGCGGTCGTATGGCTTGGGCAGGTAATCCATGTCTTTCGGCAGCCAGTGGTGCTGTTCGCGGGCTTCGCCGGAGGTCACCAGCACGCGCATGTCCTTATGTCGCAGGGCCAGTACGTCGCCCGTTACCTTGCCCGGCATGCGCACGTCGGTGAAGAGCACATCGGCTTTTCCGGTTTCCAGCCACTTCTCGGCCGCGTCGCCGTTGGGCATGGCATGAACTTCATGGCCTGCGCCTTCGAGGATCATGGAGGTGATCTCGCGAATGGCATCATCATCCTCGACGAGGAGTACGACGAGGGGACGTTCGGTGGCCATGGAATCCGCTCTGGGAGGGTTGATGGGCGACGCAGATACAGCGTATTGCGTGAAGGGATCGTCAACATCGACAGGTACCGCGGCACTATTCCATTGTGCCGACGGCCCCCTCATCATAACGATTTTCCGGGGATGCCCATGACTGCACTGACTCAGCGAACTATCGAAGTGATTCGCAAGAACGAGGCCAGCCTGCTCGCCAGTTGGACGGCCAGCCTCGACGCGTCCGGCGTGTCGCGCGATTCCCGCGTTTCCGCGGGCGAAATCGAAACGCAGACCCGTGAGTTCATCCGCCTGCTGGCGAACAACGCGCGCGCCGGCGATGCGTCCATCACCGGGAACGACTGGAGCGAAACACGCACGTTCCTCGAACGCCTGTCGCGCGGCCGCGCCCTCCAGGGCCTGGATTCGCAGAGCACCGCCAGCTTCATCTTTTCGCTCAAGCGTCCGCTGTTCGACCTGCTCCAGGCGGAATACGCCAGCGAGCCGGGGGAACTCGCGGCGCAGGTGTGGTCGGTGTCGGAACTGCTCGACGCGCTGGGCATGCACACCATCCGCACGTTCCAGAAATCGCGCGAGGAAGTCATCGCGCGCCAGCAGGAAGAACTGCTGGAACTGTCCACACCCGTGGTGAAGCTGTGGGACGGAGTGCTGGCGCTCCCGATGATCGGTACCCTCGATTCGCAGCGCACCCAGGTAGTCATGGAATCGCTGCTGCAGCGTATCGTCGACACGGGCGCCGAGATCGCCATCATCGACATCACCGGTGTGCCCACCGTGGACACCCTGGTGGCACAGCATCTGCTGAAGACAGTGACGGCCATCCGCCTCATGGGCGCGGACGCCATCATCAGCGGCGTGCGCCCGCAGATCGCCCAAACCATTGTCCACCTGGGCCTCGACCTGCAGGGCATCGTCACGAAGGCCAACCTCGCCGACGCGCTGGCGCTGGCGCTCAAACGCACCGGCTTCACGGTCAGTAAGGTCTGATGGCGCCATGGACCGCATCCCTATCCTGCGCATGGGCGAGTTCCTGCTCGTCACCATCCAGGTCGACATGCACGATCAGCTTGCGCTGACCCTGCAGGACGATCTCTCCGAACGCATCAGTCAGCACGGGTCCAAGGGCGTCCTCATCGACATCTCGGCGCTCGATATCGTCGATTCCTTCATCGGCCGCATGATCGGCACCATCTCCGGGCTGTCCAAGATCATGGACGCCGAGACCGTGCTGGTGGGCATGCAGCCGGCCGTGGCCATCACCCTGGTGGAACTCGGCCTGACCCTCCCCGGAGTGAGCACCGCGTTGAACGTCGAACGCGGCATGCGCCTGTTGCGCGAACGCGTGCACGCGCAATGAGCGCGGTCATGGACGGCACGCAAGCCATACGCATCGAACAGGACGTGGTGTTCGCCCGCCAGACGGCGCGCCGTCTGGCCATCGAATGCGGCCTGCGTCTGGTCGACCAGACCAAGTTGATCACGGCCGCGAGCGAGCTTGCCCGCAACGCCGTGATCTACGGTGGCGGCGGTCACATGGACTGGGAGATCGTGGAGGACGGTTTCCGCCGCGGGCTGCGCCTCGTCTTCCGCGACGAAGGCCCCGGCATCCCGGACGTGAAGCTGGCCATGACCGACGGTTGGACCTCGGGCAACGGCCTGGGCCTCGGTCTTACCGGTGCCAAGCGACTGGTGGACGAATTCTCGCTCGAGAGCGTCCCCGGTGCGGGTACCCGCGTCACCATCTGCAAATGGACCTGAGCTTCATCGGGTCCCCCAGCCGAATCGTCGCCGTCGAGGAGCCCACGCAGGTCGGGCAGGCGCGCCGGGTGGCACAGCACGCTGCCGCCGACGCGGGCTTCGACGACACCGACAGTGGCCGCGTCGCGCTGGTCGCCACCGAACTCGCCACGAACGTGCTGAAACACGCGACGTCGGGTGCGGTGCACGTGGCGTTGGTGCCGGGCATCGGAACGACGGGTGTCGAAGTGGTGGCCGTCGATCGCGGTCCCGGCTTCAACCTGGCCGAATGCCTCGCGGACGGCTTCTCCACGGGTGGCACGCGGGGCGAGGGCCTCGGTGCGGTGTCGCGCCAGGCGGATGTGATGGACATGTATGCCGATGCCCGCGGATCGGTTGTCATGGCACGCATCTACCCCAAGGGTTTCAGCCGGGCGGACCTTCGTTTCGGGGCCACGCAGCAGAGGATGGAGGGCGAGCCGGTCTCTGGCGACGCGTGGGCGATGGCGTTGCGCGACGGGCAACGCGCCTTCCTGGTCGTCGATGGCCTGGGTCACGGCCTGCCCGCGCATGAAGCGGCGCAGGCGGGCGCGACGGCGTTCGTCCAGCAGCCCTTCGACGAGCCGATCGGCCTCATGAACTCACTGCATGCGGCGATGACCGGCACGCGTGGCGGCGCGGTTGCCATCGCCCGGTATGACACGGCGGCGGGAAGCCTGCGCTACGCGGGCATCGGTAATATCTCGGGAAGCCTGGTCACGTTGGAGGACTCGCGCGGCCTCGCATCCCATCCCGGTATCGTGGGCGTGCAGGCGCGTCGCGCGCAGCCTTTCGATTTCCCAGGTGTACAGGGCAAACTGATGGTGATGTACAGCGACGGCCTGATCTCGCGGTGGAACTTGCGGAACTATCCCGGCCTGGCATCGCGTCACCCAGCGGTGGTCACGGCCTTGCTGCACCGCGACTTCAACCGGGGCCGCGACGACGTCACTATCCTGGCCGCGCATCTTGGAGCGGATCCATGAGCGAAAACAACGAATTGGAACGGTTGCAGGCGGAGAACGCCGGACTCCGGGCGGAACTGGAGGAAACCAACCAGGGCGTGCTCGCGCTTTACGCGGAACTCGACAAGCAGGCCGAACAGCTTCGCCAGGCCTCGGAGCTGAAGAGCCGGTTCCTTTCCTACATGAGCCATGAGTTCCGCACGCCGCTGGGCTCGATCCTCAGCATCGCCCGCCTGCTCACCGACGAGATGGACGGCACGCTCGGCGCGGAACAGCACAAGCAGGTCGCCTTCGTCGCAAGCGCCGCCCGCGAGCTCAGCGACATGGTGGACGACCTGCTGGACCTGGCGAAGGTCGAGGCGGGCCGCATCACCATCTCGCCCGCATGGTTCGAGTTGATGGACCTGTTCGCGGCATTGCGCGGCATGTTCCGCCCGATCATGGACGCGACCGAGGCCGACCTGATCTTCGAAGAGCCGGAGAACATGCCCCGGCTGTACACCGACGACAAGAAGCTTGCCCAGATACTGCGCAACTTCATTTCCAACGCGCTCAAGTTCACGCCGCGGGGCGAGATTCGCGTGTCCGCGCACCTGGAGGAGGGTGAGCGTGTCCGCTTCGCCGTGAGCGATACGGGCATCGGCATCCCGCTCGAGTTGCAGGATTCACTGTTCGAGGACTTCACCCAGGTCGATTCGCCGCTGCAGAAACGCCTGCGCGGCACCGGCCTTGGCTTGTCGTTGTGCCGCCAGTTCGCCCATTTGCTTGGGGGCGAGGTGGGCGTCACCAGCACGCCGGGCACGGGATCCGTCTTCCACGTGGTGTTGCCCCTGGAGCTGCCGATGGAGGCGAGCGATGCCACGGAATAGCCGTCTCCTGATCGTCGACGACAACGCCGCCACGCGCTATGCCATGCGGCGCACGGTGGAACGCCACGGATACGAAGCGGTGGAAGCGGGCACGGGAACCGACGGCCTTGTCGAACTCGCCCAGAAGGAATTCGCGGCGCTCATCCTCGACGTGAACCTGCCCGACATGAGCGGCTTCGACGTCGTGCGGCGCCTGCGCGAATCGCCGGAGACCATGCTGCTGCCGGTGGTGCATGTGTCCGCGGCGTCCATCGACACGGGCGACCTGATCACCGGCCTGGAGAACGGTGCCGACGCGTACCTGATCCATCCCGTGGATCCGGACGTGCTGCTCGCGACACTGCGCACGCTTATTCGCGTGCGCAATACGGAAGACGCACTGCGCGCGGCGGAAGCCCGTTTCCGCGAGATATTCACGAACATCGCGGCGCCCATCGCGGTGGTCGACGGTGAGCTGCGGATACTGGACAGCAACCAGGCGTTCGACCGCCTGCTGGAAGATGCAGGCTGCGAGGGCGCGCTCGTGCAATGTTTCGAGCCGGGTCAGGAGGGGGAACTCGAGCAGATGCGTTGCAACCTCGCCACGAAGCAGCGGTGGCGTGGCGTCCTGTGCATGCGCGCCCGCGCAGGCACGCGGGAAACGGAATGGCGCGTCACGCCGTACCGCGACGAAGCGGGCCTCGTCTTCGTGGAAGACGTCACCGAACAACGGCGGCGCGAGCGCGACCAGCTGCAGAAGATCGACAGCGCGCACAGCCAGCTGGCCATCGAGATCGCGGAGCGCGAACGCACCGAATCGCAACTGCTCCAGGCCCAGAAGATGGACGCCCTGGGCAAGCTCACCGGCGGCATCGCGCACGACTTCAACAACCTGCTCACCAGCATCATCACCGGCATCGACCTCATCAATCGCCAGCTCGAGACCGGGCATACGGCCAAGCTGCAGCGCTTCGCAGATGCCGCTCTCGGTTCCGCCCGCCGCGCCGCGTCGCTGACCCATCGCCTGCTCGCCTTCGCGCGCCAGCAGCCCCTTGATGCGAAGGCCACGGACGTGAACCAGAGTGTGCGTTCCCTCGACGACATGCTGCGCCGCACGCTCGGCGAGCGCATCGTGCTGGAACTCGACCTGGCAGAGACGCCGGTCGTGGCGGACGTCGATGCGAACCAACTGGAAAACGCGGTGATCAACCTCGTGATCAACGCGCGCGATGCCATGCCGGACGGCGGCATCATCCGCTTGAGGACGCGGCGGCTGCACGTCGAACGCGACCCGGCCCTGGCCGACGGCGATTACGTGAAGCTGACCGTGTCCGATAACGGCTCGGGCATCGACGGGCCGCTCCTCGAGAAAGTATTCGAGCCGTTCTTCACCACGAAACCGCTGGGGCAGGGGACCGGGCTGGGGCTTTCCATGATCTACGGCTTTGCCAAGCAGTCGGGCGGCGAAGCGCGCATTCGCAGTACGGTGGGGCGGGGCACCGATGTGTCCATCCTGCTGCCGGCCAGCGAACGCGAGGTCGAGACCGGCCTGCTGTCGCAAGGTCCGATAGCCGGCGGCCAGGGGGAACGTATCCTGCTGGTGGAGGACACCGACGCCTTGCGCCAACTGGCCGCCGAGGTGCTTACCGAGGCCGGGTACGTCTGCATAGCCACCGGCGACACGCAACAGGCGCTGCGCATCCTGCGTGGCGACGAGTCGGTGGACCTCCTGCTGACCGACATCGGCATGCCCGGCATGGATGGCCGCGAACTGGCCGACGCCGCGCGCGCATGGCGCCCCACGCTCCCCATACTCTTCATGACCGGCTATGCGGAGAACGCGATGGAACGGTCGCGTTTCCTCAGCCGGGGCACGGACATGATCGCCAAGCCGTTCGAGATCGACGTGCTGCTGGGGCGGGTGCGGGCCATGTTGGACTGAGGGCCGCCCTCAGAACCCTTCGAGCACGATCTTACCCTTCGCCTTGTGGCTCTCGACGAGTTGGTGCGCGCGGCGCAGGTTCGTGGCCGTGATGGCACCGAAATGCTCGCCCAGCGTCGTGCGGATCGTGCCCTCGTCGACGAGGCTGGCCACGCGGTCGAGGATCTCGTGCTGCCTGATCATGTCCGGCGTCTGGTAGGTAGAGCGCGTGAACATCGACTCCCAGTGCAGGGAGATCGACTTGCGCTTCAGCTTCGTCACATCGAGCGACTTCGGGTCGTCGATGAGGCCGAACTGCCCCTGCGGCTTCACGATCTCCACGATCTGGTCGAAGTAATCGTCGCTATGCGTGAGCCCGATGGCGTGGTCGACCTGCCCGATGCCGAGTGCTTCGAGTTGCGGGCCCAGCGGCTTGCCGTGGTCGATGACGTGGTGCGCACCCAGTTCGCCGATCCACTCGGCCGTTTCCTTGCGCGAGGCCGTACCCACGACGACCAGCTTCGTCAGCTTGCGGGCCAGCTGCACCAGGATGGAACCCACGCCACCGCCGGCACCGATCACGAGCAGCGTCTCGCCCTCGTTGCCGCCCTCGGCGATCTTCAGGCGGTCGAACAGCATCTCCCACGCCGTCAGCGTCGTGAGTGGGAGCGCAGCGGCGTGGGCATCGTCGAGCGTGCGCGGCTTGTGGCCCACGATGCGCTCGTCCACCAGCTGGAACTGCGCGTTGCTGCCCGCGCGGGTCAGGGAGCCGGCGTAGTACACCTCGTCGCCCTCCTTGAAGAGCGTGACCTCGCGGCCGACCGCCGCGACCGTGCCGACGGCGTCGAAGCCGAGCACGCGAGGCTCGGTGGTGGGCATGCCGTTCCGCACCTTGGTGTCCACGGGATTGACCGACACCGCCTTCACGGCGACGAGCAGGTCGCGGCCGCCCGGTTCCGGCTTGGGCAGGTCCATGTCGACGAGCGACTCGGGGCTGTCGATGGGCAGGCCGTTCTGGGTGTAGACGATGGCTTTCATTGGATGGGTCTCCGATGGCAATGCAGGCATCGTCCTCCGTTCGTCCGGGGCGCGAAACCGCCCGCCGGCGGGATCAGTTTCCGTGTTTCGTTGAAGATCGCACGACGTTGGGGCTTCGGGGACCGCCGCCGCGGCGGGGGTACCTGTCCAAAAAGCCGATATCTTCCGCGCCCGCTTACCCCTATGATCCGGCCCCACGAACGGCAGGCCTTCGCAGGGGAATGGGATGTCGCAGGTGAGATCGGGCGCGCTCGGCGATCATCGTTTCGTCGCCGAGATGGACGCCTTGCAGAAATTCGGCCGCCTGGAGAAGGCGGCCCAGCTAGGGGACGTGCGCGCACAGTTCCAGGTAGCGCACATGTACGCCGAGGGAGAGCATGTGGCGCAGGATCGTGTGCGCGCCGCGCAGTGGTTCCGTCGTGCGGCGGAGCAGGGCCACCTCGAGAGCCAGTGCCGCCTCGCCGCGCACCACGCGGAAGGGTTGGGCGTACCACGCGACCCGTTCGAAGCCGCCGGATGGTATCGCCGTGCCGCCGAGGCGGGGTCGGCCGAGGCGCAGTGCGCGCTGGGCACCCTGCACGCACGAGGCCAGGGCATGGCCGCGGACAGGAAGGAAGCCCTGCGCTGGTGGACGTTGGCCGCCGACCAGGGGCATGTGCAGGCCTGCGTGAACCTTGGCGTGTCGCATTACTTCGGACGCGGCGTGCCGCGCGATGCGGAACTCGCCTTTACCTACTACAGCCGCGCCGTCGAACGTGGGCAACCCGACGCGCCCGGTTACGCCGATGCGCTGTGCAGCCTTGCCCACATGTATTGCGACGGCATCGGTGTGCCGCGCGACACCGTGGCGGGAGAGCACCATTACCGCCGCGCGGCGGAACTCGGCAATGGCACGGCGCAGTTCGCCTTGGGCAAGCTGCACCTCGAAGCCAGCGCGCTGCCGGAAGACCGGGAGCAGGCTCGGTACTGGTTCGGCCTGGCGGCCGAGCAAGGGGACAGCGAGGCGCGCCGGCACCTGGCCGAGCTTTCCGCGCCGGCCGATGGCAGCGACACCCCACAGGACAAGCCGAGCCGTCTTGGGCCGCAGGACGCAGCCGGGCAGTTCCTCCTGGGCCAGCGCCTCGCCTCCGGCGATGGCCTGGCCCGCAACGACCGCGAGGCCGTGCGCTGGCTGGCGCTGGCTGCGGAGCGCGCCCACCCGTCGGCCCAGTACGCCCTGGCCCGGATGCTGGACGAGGGCCGCGGCCAGCCGCGCAACGTGTCCGAGGTAGTGCGCCTCCTGCGGCATGCGGCGAGCGCCGGCCATGCCGATGCGCAGTTCGAGCTGGGCCTGTTCCACGAGCGCGGCGAGGGCGTGCCGCGCAATGCCTCCATCGCCCGCGCATGGTTCCGCAAGGCGTCGGCACGCGGTCACCTGAAGGCACTGCGCAAGCTGGAGAAGCGCCGCTGGTGGCGAGTCTGGTAGAACGACTTTGTGGGAGCCGCTTCAGCGGCGATGGGTGCTCGCGGCACGCTTGCCCGCTGCCGCGGGATCGCCGGCAAAGCCGGCTCCCACAGAGATGCAAAGCCGGCCCCACAGAGATGCAAAGCCGGCCCCACAGTGATGCCGCGAATTCTTGCGGGCGTGACTTCCGGCGCTTCCGTTGCGCGGCGGCGACCGCGACCATCGGCGGATCGACCGCCGCCGGATGTCCGGCGGGGTGCGAACCCAAGGGTCTTCCAATGCGTACACCTCTCGTCAGTGCGATCGCCTTCGCGCTAGCCGGCCTCTCCGCAGTCACCGTCGCCGCACCTGCCGCCGACACCAGCCAGCTCGCCACCACCCAGTTGCCGCGCACTGTGCGTCCGACGCACTACGACGTGTCCGTGGTGCCCCACGCTGACAAGCTCGCCTTCGACGGCAAGGTGTCGATCGCCGTGGACGTGCTCGAACCTACCGCGTCCATCACCCTCAATGCCATCGACATGACCTTCGCCGATGTGTCCCTCGCTCCGGCGAAGGGCAAGGCGAAGTTCGCGGCACCGAAGGTCGACGTCGACGCGAAGGCGCAGACCACCACCTTCACGTTCGACCACGCGATTCCCGCGGGCTCGTACACGCTGTCGATGAAGTACACCGGCAAGATCGGCACGCAGGCGAACGGCCTCTTCGCCATCGACTACGACACGAAGGCCGACGGCAAGAAGCGCGCCCTGTACACGCAGTTCGAGAACTCCGACGCCCGCCGCTTCATTCCTTCCTGGGACGAGCCGGCCTACAAGGCCACGTTCACCCTGAAGGCCACGGTGCCCAGCAACGAGATGGCCGTGAGCAACATGCCGGCCGCCTCGAAGAAGGACCTCGGCAACGGTCTCACCGAGGTGACCTTCCAGCCTTCGCCGAAGATGTCCACCTACCTCCTGTTCTTCGGCCTGGGCGAGTTCGACCGCGCCACGACGAAGAGCGACGGCGTGGAAATCGGCGTGATCACGCAGAAGGGCCTCACCTCGCAGGCGCAGTTCACCCTCGACTCCGGCAAGGCCGTGCTGCAGGAGTACAACGCGTACTTCGGCGTGCCGTATCCGCTGCCGAAGCTCGACAACATCGCGTCCCCGGGCCAGAGCCAGTTCTTCTCCGCCATGGAGAACTGGGGCGCGATCTACACCTTCGAATACGCCCTGCTGCTCGATCCGTCGATCTCCACGCAGTCCGACAAGCAGGAAGTCTTCAACACCGCCGCGCACGAAATGGCGCACCAGTGGTTCGGCGACCTGGTGACCATGCGCTGGTGGGACGATCTGTGGCTCAACGAGGGCTTCGCTTCCTGGCTTGCCTCGCGTACCACCGAGCGCCTGCATCCGGAATGGCATACCAACCTGGAAGCCGTGCTGATCCGCGAAAGCGCGATGTCGCGCGACGCCGTCGCCACCACGCATCCGGTGGTGCAGCATGTGGAAACGGTGGAGCAGGCCAGCCAGGCTTTCGACTCGATCACGTACTCCAAGGGTGAGTCGGTGATCCGCATGCTCGAGGCCTACGTCGGTGCCGACACCTGGCAGAAGGGCGTGCAGGCGTACATCAAGGCGCACAAATACTCGAACACGGTGTCCGACGATCTGTGGAAGGAGATCGACGCGGCCGCCGGCAAGCCGGTGAGCACGGTTGCCCACGACTTCACGCTGCAGCCGGGCATTCCGCTCGTGCGCGTGGAATCGGTGTCGTGCGCCAACGGTTCGACCACACTGAAGCTCTCGCAGGGCGAGTTCACCCGCGACCGTCCGGACAAGAAGGCACTGGCTTGGCACGTGCCGGTGCTTGCGAAGACCCTGGGCGGCAAGCCGTCGTCCACGCTGCTCGACGGCTCGGGCACGCTCACCGTCGACGGCTGCGCGCCGGTGCTGGTGAACGCGGGCCAGACCGGTTACTACCGCACGCTCTACGCCCCGGCCCAGGTCAAGGCGCTGCAGGGTGCGTTCGCGAAGCTCGATCCGATCGACCAGCTCGGTCTCACCGCCGACGTGTGGGCGCTCGGCATGGCAGGCCTGCAGCCATCGTCGGATGTGCTCGACCTGATCAAGGTCGTGCCGCTGGATGCCTCGCCGCTGCTGTGGGAAGACGTGGCCGGCGACATGTCCGCGCTGGACGACTATTACCGGGGCGACGCGAAGCGCCAGGCAGCGCTGCGCAAGTACGCCATCTCCCGCCTCGAACCGAAGTTCGCCCAGGTGGGCTGGGAAGCGAAGCCGGGCGAGGAAGCGCCGGTGGCCATCCTGCGCGCGCACCTGATCGGCACGCTGGCGCACCTGGACGACGCGAAAGTCATCGCCGAGGCCCGCCACCGCTACGAGACGAACACGATGCCGCCGGAGCTGCGCAAGTCCATCCTTGCCGTGGTGGCGGCGCACGCGGATGCCGCGACCTGGGACAAGCTGCACGCGGAAGCCAAGGCGGAGAAGACCCCGCTGGTGAAGGACCGCCTGTATGCCCTGCTGGCCACGCCGGAAGACGAAGCCCTCGCCAAGCGTGCGCTCGAACTCGCCCTCACCGACGAGCCGGGCGCGACGAACAGCGCGGCGATGATCTCCGCCGCATCGCGCGCGCATCCGGAGCTGGCTTTCGACTTCGCCGTGGCGAACAAGGACAAGGTCGACCGTTTCGTCGATTCGACCTCCACCTCGCGTTACTACCCGAGGCTGGCAAGCGGATCGATGAACATCGCCATGATCGACAAGATCAAGGCGTTCGCCGACAAGTACATCGCCGCCACCTCGCGTCGCGACGCGGAAACCAGCATGGCCAACATCAAGTACCGCGTGATGGTACGCAATGAGCGTCTGCCGGCCGTGGACGCCTGGTTGAAGAAGAACGGATGATGATCGCGATGCCGGCGCCGGTGGACGTCCCCACGTCCACCGTGCGCATCGTGCACACCTATCCGCATGACCGCCGGGCCTTCACCGAAGGCCTGTACTACGAGGATGGTTATCTCTTCGAGAGTACCGGCGGTTATGTGGATGCCGGTCTGCGGAAGGTGCGCCTGGAAACGGGCGAGGTGGTGCAGCGGCGCGACGTGCCCCGCCAGGTCTTCGGCGAGGGCATCGTCGCCAGCGGATCGAAAATCCTCCAGCTTTCGTGGCGCGAGGGCGTAGGCTTCGTCTACGACCGCACGACTTTCGCGTTGCTGGGCGAGATTCATTATCCCGGCGAAGGCTGGGCGATGACGCGAAACGTCGCGCACATCTTCATGAGCGACGGCACGCCGCGCATTCGCATCCTCGATCCGCAGACCTTCGCGCAGACGGGCTCGATCGACGTGACCGTCGACGGCAAGCCGTTGGAGCAGATCAACGAACTGGAATGGGTGAAGGGCGAGATCTATGCCAACGTGTGGCAGACCTCGCGCATCGCCCGCATCGATCCGTCGAACGGCCACGTGGTCGGATGGATCGACCTGGGTAACCTGACCGCCATGCAGCACGTGGAAGACCCGGCCGACGACGTGCTCAACGGTATCGCGTACGACGCGGCGCACGACCGGCTGTTCGTGACAGGCAAGCGCTGGGATGCCGTATACCAGATCAAGCTCGAGCCCTGAGCGCCGGCATGCGAGGAATTGTGGGAGCCGCTTCAGCGGCGATCCCGCGGCAGCGGGCAAGCCTGTCGCGAGCTCCATCGCCGCTGAAGCGGCTCCCACACAAAGCGCGGGTCAGCCAGACGCCGAACAGGCGGCCAGCAACGCATCGCGGAAGCAGGCCGCATCCACCAGTCGCGCCGCGAGCGTGCCCTTGAACACGTCCCCCGCGCCACAGGTAGGCACGCGGTAGAGATCGGCCGCGTCGCCATGGCGGTCGCTGCCATGCGAGACGAGGCAGCTGCGATCGAGGGAGCCCGCCACTGTGCCGTCGTACAACCAGTCCGAACGTGCTGCCATGGTTGCAATTAGTTGAATGGCATAAGAAATGCGCGATCGTGTAAGGGAAATCCTACAGAGATGTCAGGTTGCGCCCTACGGGTGGCGGGGCGTATCGTCAAACGAGGGGTGCCGCTCATAGCGGCAAACATATCCAACCTACGTAGCACACCGCATTTCACAGAAGTAAGTCCATACGGGCTTCTATGCCCGCACCAGTCACTTGAGGAAGGGCATGGGCATCCGTTCACCGAAGAGGGCCGTTTCTGGGCGCATCAGTCTGGAGTTGGAAGGCATGGGACCCCACCCTGGCGGATCTTGGTCTAGGGCATGCCGCAGCATGACTCACATGGCGAGGCCGCTTTGGGCTGCCACGGCGACTTGCTTGTTCGTGATCTCAGCGGCAGCGGCATCGGAACGTTTGGCTTTGGACGAGAATTCGTCGCTTTGTGCGGACTTTGCAAACGTCGTGAAGGCTGCCAATCTGGCGAAGCTTCGACCTGACGAACTATGTGAGTTCCGGTTTGCGTCCTTTGCCAAGTCGGGCAACTTTGGCTTTTCATTTCCGACCTGGGTGTCACTCCAAGTGGCTGACGCAGGCGCCGAACAGCAACGGATGTATGCGGGAAACTATCTTGAGCGAGATAAGGAGAGGGCCTTGCTCCGACGGGACCTGCGAGAAAGCTTCGCGCGTAATGCAGCAAAGAAAGGCAATCTTAGGTTCTCGACCACGTCCATTCGCCTCGACGAAAAGTCGGCTTTTACCGTGGAAAAGGCCGACGTGGGTAAGTGCGTGAATTTTAGGAATGGTCAAGATGTCGGCCAACTGCTATATCCGTTTACTACTTTATATAAAGACGCCGAACGCACGCATCCTGTACCCATTCGGTCAATGCCTTATTCGGGGCAGCTTGCACTTTGGCGGCAAAAGACCTGGGTCCTATTGGATGTGAATCCATTTTGGATAAACGTCGGCGACGGCGATGAGCTAGTTGTGCATGCCAAGCAGCTAAGACATATGCCCGAGTCGTCTACCCCTAACGGAGAGTTCCACGAACAGGTCATGTCGTACTTCGTATGCGAAATCGTGATAACTCGCTAACCACGACCTGGAGCGGTGAACATGGATCTTGTAGAAATTACGTCGGGATCACTGCGCGATGTGCTCGAAAAATTTCTTAGCTTGGACGGCGTAGAGGGTGCGGTTTCCACTCCGTACGTGGATAGCAAGGGAATACCAACCGTAGGCATCGGCATCAATCTGTCCGTCCGCGGTTTCGGGGCAGAGTATATGGATATGCTATCTATCAGCGAAGCACATCAGGATGACGTCCAAGCTGCTCTGACCAAAACGTACGCGTCGACTGAACAGTTGACAGCAGCCCTCACTGCCGCAAACGGTGGCGAAACCCTTCGGTCGCTTAATGCCGGCGAAATTTCCTCCCTGTATAGCGATATCACAATTGGCGCGTCTCCGCTTCCCGATGGCGATCCGACAACCTATCTGTCACCCGACGGGAAGCCAAGCATCTATGCCAAATTCGCGACATATCTTGCGAGAAACCACCTCGATACTTCCATTCTCTCTTCCAGAGAAGGTGTTGCACTGCTCTCGTTATATTTTAATGCACCCGGAACTTTGGCTTCGAGCATTACCAATGCCCTCAAGCGAGGCAATGATGGGCGCGCTGACGCATGGTTTGAGATCAGATATGGCACCAATAAGGGAGCGCTGACTAGCGATCCGGCTAGCGGGCCAAATGGTGTGGCCAGTCGGCGTGACATGGAGAGCGCGATCTTCGGTCTTTATGACCCGGTCAGCGCCGGCGGTCCCGATCTCGCTGAGGCCATGAATATCTTCGCGAGCTTCTCAGAAACCCTGACCGACGCACAGCAGGCGACTCACTCGCATCGAGACTGGGCTTTCGAATATGAAAGTATCTATTCCTCGCGGGTGGCGGTTGGCGACGCCAAAATGGATGATCCATCGTTGGCGGGAACGCCGATCGAGGGGGTACCGGTAGAGTCTCTTGAGGACTCCCTTCGCCCCGCCGCGAATGCGTTAGTTCAGCATTACGTGCTGGATCGAAGTCTTAATCCATTCCTTGGCGAATCAGCTTTTTCTCTGTCCGACTTCTCTCCCTTGGATGTGCAAATTGCAGGGCTCGGGGGCGGCATGACGCTGACGGCGTCACATCGCGATGGATATTTTCTTGTTGACGCGAGCGGGCACGATTACAAGAACGTACTGCACGGTAACGCAAAGTACTATGACTCCCTGTTGGTTGCACAAGGGGGCAATGTCACCCTCGACGGCTCCGGGAGCGGTGATAACGTTCTAATTGGCGGTTCCGGAAATGATGTAATCAAGAGTGGTTCAGGCAATGACTACATCGTGGCGGGGACAGGGAGTGCGCAGATCACTCTGGGAGGCGGCGACGACACCGTTGTTCTCGGTGTCTCCGGGACGACGGTTGGCGTCGGTCGGGATACGGTAGACGCCACGCACAGTGCCGGACACGTTTCGTATTATGTGGGTGCAGGTTCGGATGTCACCATTCGCCTTGGCTCCACTTCGCCGGCGTCGATCAACATAGTGGATTCCGTCAGCGCTGGCTCGCTCGGCCAGACCGCACTTGCCATCACTGCCATGTGGATTAGTGATGGCGTTTGGTACGACTTCAGCAAGCACGCGATGATAAGCGAATCGCTTGTCTATAACCCCGCAACCGGGGCCTTAGAGAAATCGATCCGGCTAATTTATCAGTCAAAGCCAACGTTGGCACCCGCAATGCAGGCGGCGTCCGGTGTTGGAGAAAGCAGCATACTTTCATCAGTTCTGAACTTCTTTGTATCACCGGCAGCCGCGGATGATCTGTCGAAGAGTGAAGTGAAATCTCTTTTTGCCGGAACCACCTCTGGCGGTGGCACCACCACGGTTATCACATTGGAAAATGTGGGCGACAGCGGCGTCGACGGCGTGGTCTTAGGGGAGGCCCCGGCTACAAGTGGACCGAGCACTGGGCTCCAGGTCAATGCAAGCAATTCCTTTACGCCCGGCATCCTAGCCGCAACGGAATTCGACAATAGCGTCGGCGCCAGTGTGCTGATCGGTCCCGCTGTAGCTTTTAATGGAGTGTGGGCTGTTAATGGACTGGGTCGCGCCGCATCAATCTATGGCGGCATCGGCAAGGAGTTATTAGTCGCAGATAGCCGGGCGCTCGGACCAGGCGGCAATGAGGATTTGTCCCCGGTCTACATCCAGGCTGGTTCAGGCGCCCAGACTATTATCGGAGGCCAAGGCGACGATACGCTCATAGGCGGCGAAACAACCGTATCTTCCATCACCGTAGAATTTGAGGCAGGAAGTGGGCCGCTTGGTGCGACGACGCCTGGCAGCTACAGCATGACCGGAAAGTCTGGGTTCGATTGGATCACCGCAGGTGGCGGCGATGCCCTGATCAAGGCCGGCTCAGGTGACACTCTTATCGAGGGTGGGGCGGGGGCCGATACCATCATCGGTGGTTCAGGTAATGACACCATCTACGCAGGTCTTAGCAATTATGCTGAAGGCCTTGGCGACGCGGCGATTATCAATCTCTACGACGCTTACGGAGTGATTTCCGATACCTGGCTGACAGGCATCGGCGGCTCCGAACTTCCTGGCGGCTCTGAGCAGCAGCCCAAGGCAAACCTGATCATTGCGGGGTCGGGAAACACGCTGATCTTCGGGGGATTGGGCGATGACACAATCTATGGAGGTAGTGGCGACGACACGATCGTCGGCAATGCAGGAAACAAGACGATCTACGGCGGCACCGGGCATACCGTCATCTACGCTAACGAAAACTCGGCGCTCGAACGTGCCAATGGGGTCCCGTGGATGGATGCCGGCGCTGCATATTCGGATACCATCTATGGCGGCGGTGGGGACGGCACCATCTTTGGTTCGGGTGGCCATAACGAAATCCACGTCGGCGGCGGAGACATGGTCGTCAACATCGGCAATGGCGATAGCTACGTCGATGCGAGTACCGGAAACGTCACGGTGGTCGGGGGTAACGGTCATTCAGTTATCGACGCCGGTACAGGTAACGATCTGATCGAACTCGGTGACGGAAACACCTTCGTCTATGCAGGACTCGGTGAGACAACGATCCTCGGTGGCGCTGGAAACGACACCATCGAAGCGGGCGGCGGCAACACGACATTGATCGGTGGCTCGGGCCAGACGACTTATGTCATCGGATCCTCAACCGGAACCTCGACCATCCAGGCTCCTACCGGCGGCCTCAATGTGCAGCTGGTCGGTGGCCTGGATATCGACGCCCTGGTGGTGAGGCGCGTAAACGACGACCTTATCCTGACCGATCAGTACAGTGACACGAAATTGTCCATCAGGGGCTACTTTGGCTCCGCGGCAGGCACGGCGTTGACCTTCCAGGATGGGACGATATGGGGCGCAGCCGAAATCAGCCTTGCGTTGATGAAAGCCAGTAACGGCGGTAATGACACGCTTGTCGGTACGTCAGGCAACGATAGTATCGTTGCCGGCACCGGTACCACCTATATCGTCGGGTCGTCTGGAAACAATACTCTCGTAGGTGGAATGGGCGATGGCACGATCGAGGGTGGCAACGGCGCCGACACGATCGTAGCTGGTACCGGAACGACATATGTTGTCGGAGGCTCAGGTGCAGAGACGTTTATCTTTGAAGCAGACTCCGGTTCCGAGACCATCGTTGGTAGCACCAGCGGAGCGGGCGGCGACATCTTGCGTTTCGGAACAAGTATCTCTGCATCAGACCTTGTAGTGCACCACTCGGCCGGAAGCGACGACATCGTCATCTCCTTTGGCGGAGCGACCGATTCGACGCTCGCGCTGCTCGGGTTTATGTCCACGTCACCGAATCGCCATCAGATCTCATTATTTGAATTCGCAGACGGAACCGCATTTACCAGGGAGCAGATGCTTCAAAAGGCTGTTGCGATATATGGGACGACTGGAGCGGAGCGAATTAATGGGACAACTGGGTCTGACTATATTGACGGCCACGGCGGGGGGGATTCACTTTATGGTGGTTCGGGCAGCGATACGTTCTTCTATGAAAGCGGCTACGGACGATTGACGATCGGCGAGTCCATCTCCGGAAGCAATCCTGTTCTTCAGCTTGGTGCCGGGATTACGCTCGCTTCGCTGGACGCTTCCATCTCTGCCGGCGGCGACCTAGTCATAACCGACGGGGTAGCAGGGGAAGTCATCACTCTGACCGGTATGGGGTCTTCGAGCACCAGTGGTGTTTCGATCGTTCGACTCGCCGACGGCACAGAGCTTACTCGAAACGACTTGTTCCGCCTCCAGATGATCGGAACATCCGGTAGCGAGAATATTAAGGACACATCCGGCGACGACCTGATCGATGGCAAAGGTGGCGGCGACGTCATAAATGCCACAGGCGGTAATGACACATTCGTATATGGCCTAGGTTACGGAAGCTTGTCGATCTACAAAAGTTCCGCGCAAAATTCCGTGCTTCAACTAGGCTCGGGAATCTCGTTGAGCGATCTCAAGGTTGCAACGAATGGGACAGACATTACAGTTGCGGACGGACGTGCAGGTGACAGCGTCATCCTGAAGAATATGTGGGGTCAGGCCAGTGGTGTCGGATTGGTCAGGCTCGACGACGGCACCACCCTGACGCGTGATCAGATCATAGCGTTGGAAATGCAAGGAACCACAGGAGAGGACTCAATTCGCGGTACGTCCGGAGCAAACCTCTTGGACGGTAAGGGAGGCGGCGACTCCGTCGTCGGAGGGGGCGGGAACGATACGTTTGTCTTCAAGGTCGGATATGGTGAGCTCGATATTTCGAACACATTTTCGACCGGTCAATCGCCTGTCTTGAATTTTGGCGAGGGTATAGCGGCGTCCGATCTCGTCGTCAGGTACCTCAATTCGTCGGATCTTCAGATTATGGATGGGACTGCTGGCGACGTCGTGATCGTTAGAAGCATGTCGCCAAGTTCAGGATCACTCAAAGGTGTGTCTACTGTTAGCCTTGCCGACGGAACGACGCTTACGCGTGCGCAGCTCGTCCAAATGGCTACGGTGGGTACGACAGGAAACGACACCATCAAGGGAACGACGGGAGCCGAACTCTTCGACGGAAAGGGCGGAAACGACACACTTACGGGTTTGGGTGGCAATGACACGTTCCTATTCAATCCAGGGTACGGATCGCTCTACATCGATGAGTCCGGCACGGGGACGTTGAAACTCGGGGAGGGCATCGTTCGGTCGGATCTTCACGTGTCCGTGAATGGCGGCGATCTTTGGATCACTGACGGCAGAGCTGATGACGTCGTAATTCTTACGGGCATGTGGCAGTCGTCAAGTCGGGGAGTTTCCTCGGTAGGGCTGCGCGATGGCAGCGTCCTCACTCGAAACGATCTGCTCGAAATGGAGACCGTCGGTACCACCGGGGACGACCGCATCTATGGCCTCAATAGTGCCCGAGTGCTCGACGGGAAGGGCGGTAATGACACCATAAGCAGTTTCGGAGCCTCCGACACGATCGTCTTCAGTCAAGGGTACGGTCAGCTTTCTCTAAGTGCGAGTCATGGATCCACCACGCCTGTCTTGTCCCTTGGAACAGGAATTTCCAGATCGTCGTTACGAGTCAGGACTGACGATCGCGACCTGGTTATCACGGATGGCGAGGCAGGTGACCAAATTAGAATGGTCGACGCACTTCTAAGTTCCACTGCGGGTGTGGGCAAGGTGACGCTTGCAGACGGCACGACTTGGACGTCCGATGAGCTGATCCAGATCGCGTTGGCTGGTACGACGGGGGACGACATTATTTTTGGGACTTGGGGAGCTGACCTGCTCGATGGCAAAGGCGGGAGTGACCGAATCGTGGGGCACGGAGGTGCAGATACCATCGTCTATAACCAAGGTTATGGAAACCTGGAAATCGATGAGAATGGGCCTCATGCGATTCTCAAACTAGGTGCAGGGATTACGACATCGAACATACGATTGGCAACTTCGGACTCCAGCTTCGTCATTACGGACGGCGTAGTGGGGGACAAGATCATCATGCCGGGTGGCGGCAATTCCTTCATCGACCTTGTATTTGCCGACGGTACGGTTTGGGCCGCGCAGGATCTGGCGGCTAAGGCCTTTCATCTCGTAACTGGGAGCAGCGGATACAACAACCTCATCGGTACCGCCGGCAACGATTACATGGACGGAAAGGGTGGCAATGACTATGTATATGGCTTAGGTGGCGATGACACTGTCGTCATTAACCAAGGATACGGGAACACCTGGATTCACAATGCCACGGTTTCGAAAACTACTCTACTGGAGCTTGGTGAGGGCATTCGAGTTTCCGATCTGCATCCGTCGACCGATGGCTCCAATATCTATCTCGGAACCGGCGTAGCTGGTGAGCAAATCAAGATCGATACGCTCGACATAAACGGGAGTTCCGCGCTAAACCTAGTAAAAGTTGCCGATGGAACTACGCTGACCGTAGGCCAGATCTGGAAGTCGCTATGGATCTCGAGTGGTGCCATTGACGGAGTGGAGACCGGTGATTCTGACGCCAACGTCATCAACTGTGAATTCACGTCGACCAAGGTGGTAGGCGGGGGTGGAAACGACACGTTCGTGCACACCATCGGTAACAGAGACAAGGAGCTAGATAACGTCTACAGTGCCGGCGAGATACCGGTCCTGGAGATTGATCGCGGACTTGCGGCGAGCGATCTATCGTTCACCACCGACGGAACCGATATCTTCATGGACGACGGCCACGGAGACCTCTTCACTATCGATGGAATGTACGCTGATCAGCACCGGGGTGTCGCAAAGTTGGCGTTTGCTGATGGTTCGGTCCTGTCGGCCGACGATGTCAGGAATGCCGCTGCACAGGCCAATGCACTTATCCATGTCATGGCCGCCGATTCTGCCGGTGCCTCCGCGTCTGTGCCGGGGCACTGGATTTCGGACCAGGCACATATGCAATTTCTGGCACCGGTGCATGGTTGATGCCGCGAGCCAGATCGATGCGAAGAAAGGTTCTGTTTGTCCATCAAAATGCTCCCGGTCAATTTATCCATTTGATTCGGGAGCTCTGTGAGGATGCGCGCTATTCGGTCGCGGTCGTCGGAGAAGGCCGGCGTCTGGTCGCGAATGCTGGGAGGCTACCGAAAAATATCCTCGTGAACGGTTACGACATCGAGCAAGTCGACGATCGAGCTTTGCCGATTGAGTTGCGCTCAACCTTTGGTGCCATGCGGAGAGGGAGAGCCGCAGCACTCTGCTTCGACGCCTTGCGGAAGGATGGATATGTACCAGACTTGATATACGGTCACCCGGGCTGGGGTGAAATGCTCCACGCGCGAGATATTTTCCCGGCCAGCCGTATCGTAAATTACGCCGAGTTTTATTTTAACCCGACGGATCAGGACCTCGGTTTTGACACCGAATTTCAGAATGAACCGATAGATCCGCTGAGGGTACGTACAGACAATATGCCCCAGCTGGCCTCGCTGGTTTCGGCCGACACGTTCATTGCACCTACCCGTTGGCAGAAGTCACGCTACCCGGCTCATCTGCACAGTCGCATGCATGTGATTCACGACGGCATCCCCGACCATCTGGGTCCTGATGGTGCCGCAAACGTGATGTCGATGGGGGCAAGTTAGTCTTAGACCGTCGAACGCCCATTGTAACTTACGTCAGCAGGAACTTGGAGCCGTATAGAGGCTTTCATACCTTCATGCGGTCATTGCCGATGATTCTCTCGAGGGTGCCGGACGCGCAGGTCCTTGTCGTCGGTGGAGACGAGGTTTCATATAGTAGGCCGCTGTCAAACGGCGAGAGCTATCGTCAGCACATGCTGAAGGAGTTGCAGGGTCGTTTCGATTCCTCGAGAGTCCGCTTCCTCGGCCGAGTCCCTTACGCTCTTTACGTGAAAATACTGCAGATATCGCGGGCGCACGTCTACCTGACTTATCCATTTGTAGCTTCTTGGTCGCTGCTTGAGGCGATGGCCGTGGGAGCTAATATCATCGCGTCTCGTACCGCCCCGGTCGAGGAGATCATCGAGGATGGAAAGAACGGACATCTGGTGAATTTCTTCTCTCCATCGGAGATCGCTGACTCCGTGTGCGATGCGCTCGCTGATTACACTGGCAGGCTAGGGGCCGCCGCCGTCACGTCGATATCTGCGGCTTACAGGTTATCGGAGTGCCTGCCTAAGCAGATGGATATCCTGTTGGCGGGATGACAGATCCTGTCAAATTCTTTTGGTGGCAACTCTGTGCAACTTCTATTCATTCATCAGAACCTTCCCGGTCAGTACAAGCATCTGCTCGCTTACTACGGGGCGAGAAGAGACTGTGACGTTGTGGGGATCGGCGAATTACGCCGGCTGGCTGAAAATTTTCGGGGGCCTATTCCGGGTGTGCGCCTTCTTGGATATTCGCTCGATGGAATGAGCGGGTCCGAGGTAACTCCCATGCTTCGAGTCACCGAGGCGGCAGTTCGCAGGGGACGTGCCGTTCTAGATGTCCTGGTCAGACTGAAGCGAGCTGGATTCGTTCCCGATGTGGTCTATGCCCATCCGGGGTGGGGCGAGACGCTGTTCCTAAAGGATGTGTTTCCAAAGGCCAGACTTATTCATTTCTGCGAATTCTACTACAACACGGTAGGGCAGGATTTCAGTTTCGATCCCGAGTATCCGAATACAGCAGAAGACGTACTTAGACTCCGGGTACGAAACCTTCATCACCTAATGAGTCTCGAAAATGCCGATATCGGCGTTGCGCCGATGCACTGGCAAAGGTCGGTCTTTCCGGAGAGTTACAAGGCCAAGATTGACGTGGTTCATGACGGCGTCGACACCGACTTGCTGCGCCCCGATCCCGAGGCATTCATCGAGTTCCCGAACAAGGGAATAAGGCTAACTGCGAACGATGAGGTGGTCACCTACGTTAGTCGCAACTTGGAGCCGTATCGGGGATTTCACACGTTCACTCGGGCGCTTCCAGACCTTCTAGATGGAAGGCCTGATCTGCATGTCGTGATCGTGGGTGGCGACGGTGTCTCTTACGGACGCAGACCGGCTAAGGGCACATGGCGTGAAGTGATGCTCGCCGAAGTGGGTAGCCGCATCGATCTGAGTAGGGTGCATTTCGTAGGGAAGGTTCCCTATCCGACGTTTCTGAAGATTCTCCAGATATCCACGGCGCACATCTATTTAACCTATCCGTTCGTTCTCTCGTGGTCGATGCTTGAGGCGATGTCGGTTGGTTGCCTAGTCATTGGTTCTCGCACGCAACCAGTAGAGGAAGTGATTAATGATGGCGACAACGGGTTGCTCGTCGATTTTTTCTCTATAGAAGAGATTGTAGAAGCGGTCGATCGTGCTTGTGAGAATCGCGAGCAAATGGAAGTACTCCGTAAAAATGCACGGAATACCGTACTTCGGAAATACGATCTGAGATCGGTCTGCTTGCCAAGGCAGCGACAGCTAATCGAAGACGCCACCGCTACATCTTGACGGGTGAGTCAAGGGGCGAGGGAAGAGCAATGGTGAAGGGGGCAGAGTGACTGTCGATGTGGGCACGGTAGATATCAACGATAACCATCCGGGTGAAGAGACGACCCGTCCTCCGGAAGATGGAGCGATCGGGCGGGATCTTGTGCTGGAGGGGTTGGTTGTTCTGGCGCACTATCATGGAATTGCAGCCGATCCATTCCAGCTCAGGCATTCCCTTGGCTTGGCAAGCTTTCGCATTGACGAAGTTAGCCTCTTGCGAGCGGCGAAAGGGCTCGGTCTGAAGGCGAAGATTGTTGATGCGGCTCCTAAGCGTGTGGCACGCTCCGCTTTGCCGGCGATGGCGATGCGGAGGGATGGTGAAGCGTTCCTCATAGCCAGGATCGAAAGCGATGGAGCGACCCTCATTCACGATATTCGTGAAAGGCGACAGATGAAGTTGCCTGCTGAGGAGTTTGCCTCGCGATACGAGGGACGGCTTTTCCTAGTGGCATCACGTGCATCCGCAAGAAGCGAGCTTCAGAGATTCGACTTCACGTGGTTCGTGCCCTCGATTGTAAAGTACAGGAAGGTCCTTGCCGAAACTGTCCTCGTCTCAATTGTGCTTCAACTTCTCGGCCTTGGAAGTCCCCTGTTCTTTCAAGTGATCATGGACAAGGTCCTAACAAGCCATGCAATGTCAACGCTTAACGTAATAACGTTCGCTCTATCGTCGTTACCGTTTTCAGCGTGAGCCTGGCTTGGCTTCGGACGTTTGTGTTCTCGCATACAACCAGCAGAATCGACGTTGAACTTGGCGCCCAGCTGTTTCGGCATATGATGGCCTTGCCGGTTGCTTGGTTCGACGCGAGGAGAGTGGGCGATACAACGTCTAGAGTTCGAGAACTGGATAATGTGAGGAATTTCCTGACGGGGCAGACCCTGACATCCGTTCTTGATTTGTCGTTCACCTTCGTTTTCTTGTTTGTGATGGCGATTTATAGCGGATGGCTGACCCTGCTGGTCGCCGCATCGCTGCCTGCTTACGGGATATGGTCGGCAATGATTAGTCCTTTGCTTCGTAGGCGACTGAATGAGAAGTTCGCGAGGGGGGCAGATGCCCAGGCTTTCCTCATCGAGAGCATCTCGGGTATTGGCACGATCAAATCACTCGCCCTGGAACCAAGAGTTACGAGGACATGGGACAACCAGCTGGCGGCGAGCGTTTCCTCAGGATTTAAGGTCGCTAGGTTGGTTAATGTTGGCCAGCAGGGTGTGCAGTTCCTTCAGAAGGCAGTAAGTGTAGCGATCGTGTACTTTGGCGCGCGATTGGTGGTATCGGGCGAACTGAGCGTCGGCCAGCTTGTAGCTTTTAACATGCTGGCAGGGCAGGTCGCAGGGCCTATCGTCCGCATTGCGCAGCTATGGCAGGATTTCCAGCAGGTTGGAATCTCAGTGACGCGCCTGGGAGACGTTCTGAATGCGAAGGTGGAGTTGGTTCGAAGTCATGCATCGATGCCTCCGATCATCGGTGGCATATCGTTGGAGGGCATTTCGTTCCGCTACCGACCTGATGCCAAGCTTGCCATCGAAGACTTCGATTTGAGTATTAGACCCGGCGAGATCGTCGGCATTGTCGGACGATCTGGGTCCGGAAAAAGTACCTTGACGCGGCTGATCCAGAGACTCTATGTCCCGGAGAAGGGGCGAATACTTGTCGATGGCTTCGATTTATCGGTAACCGACCCTGCTTGGCTCAGGCGACAACTCGGCGTGGTGTTGCAGGAAAACTTTCTTTTCAACAGGACGATCAGGGAGAACATTGCTGTCTCAGACCCTGGCCTTCCAATGGACCGCGTTGTCCAGGCAGCGAAGCTGGCCGGAGCTCACGATTTCATCGTCGACTTTCCCGAGGGCTACGACACTTTGGTCAGTGAGAACGGCGCAAGTCTTTCCGGAGGGCAGCGTCAGCGCATAGCCATCGCCCGTGCCCTCATCACGAACCCCAGGATATTGATTTTCGATGAAGCAACGAGCGCATTGGATTACGAGTCGGAGCGAGTCATCACGGACAACATGAGGGCGATCTGCCGAGGTCGAACGGTTCTGATCATTGCCCATCGGCTTTCAACCGTGAGGCACGCTGACCGCATAGTCGTCCTAGAGAAGGGTAGGGTTGCTGAATCGGGTACGTCAGAGGAACTATTGTCGAATCCCCAAGGCGCTTTCTCGCGGCTTCACAGTCTTCAACAGGGCTAAAGGATGAGGCTTGAAGCACTCGCCATCGTAGATATTATCCGTAGGTATATTCTTGCATTTCGGATTTCTTGGACTCAGCGGGCTTCCATGGAGCCTCTGCGTAGAGATGCTGACGAATTAGCTTTTCAGCCCGCCGTCGTGGAACTCGTCGAGAGCCCGGTATCCCCCGCTCCGCAGGTGGCGTTGTATCTGATTTCGATATTGACAGTGGTTGCTATCGCCTGGGCTTACTTTGGTGATCTCGACATCGTGGCGACTGCGTCTGGCAAGGTCGTGCCGGGCGGGAGAACGAAGGTTATACAGTCTGTCGAGACCGCTATCGTGCGGGAGATTCTAGTCACGGATGGACAGCGTGTAACGACGGGTCAGGCACTGGTGGAGCTTGATGGTGTTGGAGTTGCATCAGACGCTGAGAAGGCTCGGCGGGCGCTGTTGGCACAAGAGCTCAATGCAGTTCGGGCTTCGGCTACCGCCGACGCGTTGGATGGTGATATTCCCCCACAATTTGCGGCTCCGGACGGGGTGTCGCAAAAGGAATTGATGGGCGCGCTTGATCTTGCCGCCAGCCAGTTCGAGGCGTTTCATCGCAAGGTTGCCGGTTTGCGTGCAACGGTCGCACAGAAAGAGGCCGAGCTTAGGACGACTCAGGAGGGCATAGCGCCGACCCGGGAATACGCTAGGATCGCAGTAGCTAGGGTAGCCGACTATCGCCGTTTGCTGGATAAGAACTACGTCTCGCGTCAGGATTACCTTACGAGGGAGCAAGAACGGATAAGTGCCCAACGCGATTTGCGGTCGCTTGAAGATAAGGCTCACGAGTTTGTTTCAGGGGCCGAGGTCGCGCGCCAAGCTTTGGTGACCGCGGTCAGCGATACTCGGGAGCAGCTGCTTGATGAGAGACGGCAAGCGCTTGAGCAGGTGAGCCAGCTACGTGCGGAGGTTGCGAGAGCTGCAGAGAGAGGTTCTGCCATGCACCTGGTGTCGCCTGTCGATGGCACGGTGCAGCAGCTAGCCGTTCATACCGCTGGCGGTGTGGTTAAGTCCGCCGACCCGATCATGTCCATAGTCCCAGAGAGCGATTCGCTCGAAGTAGAGGCAACGGTTCTTAACCAAGATATCGGTTTTGTCCGTCCAGGACAGCTTGTAGTCGTCAAGGTGCAGAGTTATCCATACACGCGATACGGGCATCTGAATGGACGTGTCTTGTCTGTGTCTCATGATGCGGTTTCCGATGAGAAACAAGGGCTGGTTTTTCCTGCGCGAATAAAACTAGATCAGTCAACCATGAACATCGATGGAGATAGCGTCGCGCTAAGCCCCGGTATGGCGGTAACTCTCGATATAAAGACTGGCAAGCGGACGGCACTCGAGTACCTATTGGATCCCTTGCGGGCAGAGGTCAGTGAAAGCTTTCATGAGCGTTAGGTAATGGCGGATCTACGCGAACATGTGGCAAACCTCGCGCATCGCCCGCATCGATCCGTCGAACGGCCACGTGGTCGGATGGATCGACCTGGGCAACCTGGCCGCCATGCAGCACGTGGAGGACCCGGCCGACGACGTGCTCAACGGCATCGCGTACGACGCGGCGCACGACCGGTTGTTCGTGACGGGCAAGCGCTGGGATGCCGTATACCAGATCAAGCTCGAGCCCTGAGCGCCGGCATGCGAGGAATTGTGGGAGCCGCTTCAGCGGCGATCCCGCGGCAGCGGGCAAGCCTGTCGCGAGCTCCATCGCCGCTGAAGCGGCTCCCACACAAAGCGCGGGTCAGCCAGACGCCGAACAGGCGGCCAGTAACGCGTCGCGGAAGCAGGCCGCATCCACCAGTCGCGCCGCGAGCGTGCCCTTGAACACATCGCCCGCGCCACAGGTGGGTACGCGGTAGAGATCGGCCGCGTCGCCGTGGCGGTCGCTGCCATGCGAGACGAGGCAGCTGCGATCGAGCGACACGACGACGGTGCCGGCGCATAACCGCCGGGCGAGCGCGTTGATTGTCGTATCGTCCATGCCGGTCACAGCCTGCGCGGTGATGTCGATGGAGAGGAAGCGGCCGCACACGCGCGCGAACTCGTGCACGTCGAGCAACAGCACGTCGGTGCTGGTGAATTCGCGCACGGAAAGATCCGGCGGCAGCGGGCCGGGGTCGAGCACACGGAGCAGGCGCTTCGTGCCCGCCAGTTCCAGTGTGGCCGCCACGGCGTCGATGTTCGCCTCGGTGGATGCGAGGAGCACCTTCGCGCTGTCGAACAAGTCGGACTGGGCAGCGATGAAGTCGGCATCCAGGTGCGCGTTGGCACCGGAAGAGAGCACCGAAAGCGTCTGCCCCTTCGCGTCCACCACGAGGGCCGTGCGGCCCGTGCGCACACCGGAAACGACCTGCCACCGCGCGGCGACGTTGGCCGGCAGACCGGAGGGGTCGATGGTGTCGTCGCCAATCGCGGCGACGAGCCCCGTCGCCACGCCCGCATGGGCGGCGGCCACCGCCTGATGGAAGGCCTTCCCACCCGGCATCCGTTCGAAATCGTCGGCGTAGGCGGGCTCGCCTGCCTTCGGAAGGCGCGGCGTGCGCCAACGCTCTTCCTCGCTATAGCCGCCGACGACCAGCAGGCGGACGCCGGCCATGCCTCAGAACTGCTCGAGCACGCCGGCGATGGTCGCCGTCATGAACGTGGCGATGGAACCGCCCAGCACGGCGCGCAGGCCGAGACGGGCAAGGTCGCCGCGACGGTTCGGCGCAAGGCCGCCGATGCCGCCGATCTGGATGGCGATGGACGAGAAGTTGGCGAAGCCGCACAAGGCGTACGTAGCGATGAGGCGGCTCTGCGGCAGCAGGTCGTCGAGGTGGCGGGCGAGGTCGGCATACGCCACGAACTCGTTGATCACCACCTTCTGGCCGATGAAGCTGCCCACGAGGGTGGCGTCCTGCCAGGGCACGCCGATGAGCCAGGCCACGGGGGCCAGGACCCAGCCGAAGATGGTCTCGAGGCTTAACGCCACCGGGTGACCTGTGCTGGCCGAAAGCCATGCATTGAGGCTGTGCTCGCCGCCGATCGTGCCGGCCCACTGCACCGGACCGTTGATGAGGGCGATGAGCGCGATGAAGGCCAGCAGCATCGCGCCGACGTTCATGGCCAGCTTCAGGCCGTCGCCCGCGCCGGTGGCGGCGGCGTCGATCACGTTGGCCGTGGTCTTCTCCACCTCGATCTTCACGGTGCCGCGGGTGAGCGGTTCCTGCGTTTCCGGTACGAGGATCTTGGCCAGCACCATCGTAGCCGGCGCGGCCATGACGCTCGCCGTGAGCAGGTGCTTCGCGTAGAACATGCGCTGCACCGGATCGTCGCCACCGAGCATGGCCACGTAGGCGGCCATCACCGAACCGGCGATATGCGCCATGCCGCCGATCATCACGGTCATGAGCTCGGCCTGGGTCATGCGCTCGATGTAGGGCTTGATGGTGAGCGGCGCCTCGGTCTGGCCGATGAACACGCTGGCGCACACGCTGGTGGTTTCGGCGCCCGACACGCGCATCACCTTGGTGATCACCCAGGCCATGCCCTTCACGATCTGCTGCATCACGCCGAGGTGGTAGAGCACCCCCGTGAGCGCGGCGAAGAAGACGATGGTGGGCAGCACCTTCACGGCGAAGATCACGCCGAACTTTTCGCTGTCGAGCAGGCTGCCGAAGATGAAGCGCGAGCCGACGTCCACGTAGTCGAGCAGACGCACGAAGCCGGTGGCGATGGCGTCGAACACATCGCGGCCCAGCGGCACCTTCAGCACGATGGCGGCAAAGACGATCTGCAGGGCCACGCCGGTGGCGACCAGCTTCCAGTCGACCACGCGCTTGTTGTTGGAGAAACAGAAGGCGATGGCGACAAGCACCACCAAACCGAACAGGCCAAAGAGAACGTGGCCCAGCAGACCCAGCATCGTGACTTACCCCTTGGAAGGTCGGGGGCAGCCCCGTGACCACTTTTAAAAACGCGAGGTTACGGGAGGAGTGCGCCGTGGGCAAGGCGCGTTGCGGAATAGGTGTTCCGGATTGGGCAGGGGCTGGCGACTTCCGCCGCCACGTCCCAGGTACTACGCTCGCCCAATGAACCTCTTCCTCACCATCGCCATCGTCCAGATCGTCGCGCTGGTCACGCCCGGCCCCGATTTCTTCTTCGTTTCCCAGCTCGCCGCCAGCCGCTCGCGGCGTGAGGCCTTCGCGGGGGTGGTCGGCATCGCCCTGGGCGTGGCGGTGTGGGCTGCCCTGGCGCTGCTGGGCCTGCATATCCTCCTGCATCGGCTGGCGTGGCTGGAGCGCGGCATCGCGGTCGCCGGCGGCGCCTACCTGTGCTGGATGGGTTTCCAGATGCTGCGCGCCTCCTGGAAGGCGAAGCCGGATGCCGCCGTGCCGGTGGTGGACGTACGGGGCTCGAGCCCGCGGCGCGCCCTCCTCAAGGGCCTTGCGACCAACCTCGCCAATCCCAAGGCGGCGGTGTACTTCGCCTCGATCTTTTCCGCCTTCGTGGGCGACGGCATGTCCGGCCCCGCGCGCTGGGGCCTGTGGGCGATGGTCACGGTGGAGACGTTGCTGTGGTTCTCGGTGGTGGCGGGCATCTTCGCGATGCCGGCCATGCGGCGCGGCTACGTGCGCGCCAGCCGCTGGATCGACGGCGGGGCGGGCGCGGTGTTCGCCCTGTTCGGGCTCCACCTCATCTTTGGCCGCCGCACCGCCTAGGGAAGCTGGCCTTTTTCCAGGTTGCGCGTGACCTGGGCCAGGCTGTCGGCGAGCAGCGCCGGCTGGTCCACGCCTTCCAGCGCCGTTCGCGCCAGGTCCGCCAGCAAGGCGCGCACACGTTCGGCCATGCGCTTGCCGGCCGGCGTAAGCACGATGTCGACCAGGCGGCGATCGTCCTCATTGCGCTCGCGCAGCATGAGGCCGCGCTCGATGCCGGCATCCACGGCATGGGTGACGGTACTGGCGTTGACGCCGCAGGCGGTCGCCAGCTCGGTGGAGATCATGCTGCCGCGCAGGGCGAGCAGGAGCAGCATGTCGCTCTGCAACGCCGTGAGCCCGAATTCGCGCTGGGCGCGGCGCCCGACGGCATCGCGCAGGCGGGATCCGGCCAGCATGAGGTCGCGCCCCAGTCCGAGGGTGGAAGCTGTGTTCTCGTCGTTGGCCATGCTCAGTCCGCCGCGCGTCGCCAGGCTCCCGGCGGCATGCCGACGGTACGGGTAAAGACGCGCGTAAAGTGGCTTTGTTCGGCAAATCCGCAAGCCAGGGCGATATCGGCCAGCGAGAGGGTGGTGTCGCGAAGGAGTTCGCGCGCGCGCTCGATGCGCCGGTCCAGCAGCCAGCGGTGCGGTGGCTTGCCCATGCTGCGCCGGAAGGCGCGGGAAAAATGGTTGACCGAGAGGCCACAGGCCTCGGCCACGGCGGACACAGGGAAGGACTGGTCGAGCCGCTCGTCCATGAAGGCGATGGCCCGGCGCTCCTGCCAGGTGGCAAGTCCGCCACGTGGCGTGGCGCCATCGTCGCGCGATGCCGGGTTTCCGAGCAGGGCACGGAGGGCCAGGGCGACGTGGGCGAGCAACGGGGTATTCGGCGAGTCGGCGCGGAGGCTGTCGAACAGCACCTGGGCCAGCGTCCGTACGGCGGGCGGGTGGCCCGTACCCAATTCGCCTTCGGCCTGGCGGCGGAACAGGATGGCCCCCGCCCCCTCGGCATCGGCCGCGCAGGCGGCCCGGTAGACAAGGAGCAAGTCGTCGCCCGCCCCGTCGAGGGCGATCTCGGTCAGCTGCGCCCGTCCCCGCAGGTCTTCCACGAGGGTGGTGCTTCCCCGGCGGTCACCGCGGTCGATGGCGGCGGAGCGCTGGGCGAGGTCGACGATGACCGTGGGCAAGTCGGCCAGGCGGATGCTGCAAACGGGTTCGGCGCGATACATGGGGCCGATCCTTTCGAGGTATCGGAGGAGGATTGAAGCATTGCGCATGCAAGGATCGGCACCTACCCCCATAAGAGGTATCCGGGCGGTCCGTTGTCAGATCCCGTCAACCTCTTCCCTTTCCAGCACGTAGCCCAGGCCGCCCTCGCGGAACCAACGGTAGCCGTAGGGCTCCAGCATGACCTGGTGGCGGCCCCGCTCGTCGGGGTGGCTGTGGTCTTCCGACAACACGTTGGTGAGCTGGGCGGGGCCGGCGAAGTCGGCCTCGATGGGCGCATCGGACAGGTTGTGCAGGAACAGCACGGCATTGCCCCGCCATGTGTAGCGCAGCATCAGCACAGCGTTGTCGTCGAGGGGCAGCACCTCGAAGTCGCCCCAGGACACCTCGGGGATCTCCTTCCGCATGCGGATGACCCGCTCCATCCAGTTCAGGAGCGAGCCCGGGTCGCGGCGCTGCTGGGCCACGTTGACGTGCGCGAAGCCAAACGGGCCGTCGGAGATCACCGTTTTTCCCCCGCGGCGTACCCGGGTGAACCCGCCGTAGGGCTCGGTCGACCATTGCATCGGCGTGCGTGCGCACTCCCGCTCGGGCAGGGACAGGTCGTCACCCATGCCGATCTCGTCGCCGTAACGCAACACGGGTGTGCCGGGCAACGTGAAGAGGAGGCTGTACGCGAGTTCGAGGCGCCGGCGGTCGTTGCGCAACATCGGAGCGAGGCGTCGCCGGATGCCGCGATCGTAGAGCTGCATCTCCTTGTCCGGACCGAATTCCGCGAACACCCGCTCACGCTGCGTGGGGGTGAGGCGGCCAAGGTCGAGTTCGTCGTGGTTGCGCAGGAACTGCGCCCACTGCGCCGTGGCCGGACGGGGCCGGGTCTTCCGGAGTGCACCCGCGAGCGACCGTGCGTCGCCGGACGCCAGCGCGTGGAAGAGGTGCTGGTTCACCTGGAAGTTGAACATCATCTGCAGGCGGTCGCCGTCCGACCCGAAATACTCCATGTCGTCGCGCGGCAGCACGTTCGCCTCGGCGAGGATCACGGCGTCGCCCTGGCGCCATTGCAGCAGTTCGCGGAAACCGCGCAGCATGTCGAACTGTTCCTTCGGCTTCGTGACGTCGGCGCCCTTGGTCGCGATGACGAACGGCACCGCATCCATGCGGAAACCGGAAACACCGAGCTGGGTCCAGAAACCCATGATCTTCAGGATTTCCGCCTGCACATACGGATTGGAGGTATTGAGATCCGGCTGGAACTGGTAGAAACGATGGAAGTACCACGCCTTCGCGGTCTTCTCGTACGACCAGGTGCTCTTCTGTACCCCGGGGAAGACCAGGCCTTCGTCCGCGTTTGCGGGCCGCGTCTTCGACCAGACGTACCAGTCGCGGTACTTCGAGGACGGATCGCGACACGCTTCACGGAACCAGGGGTGGCGGTCCGAGGTATGGTTCACCACCAGGTCGATCATCACGCGCATGCCCCGCTGCTTGGCGGCATGGGTGAATTCCACGAAGTCGCCCAGGGTGCCGTAGCGCGGGTCGACGTTGTAATAGTCGGCAATGTCGTAGCCGCCGTCCTTGCCGGGCGAGGTCTGGAACGGCATGAGCCACAGGGCCGTGACGCCGAGGCCCTGCAGGTAGTCCAGCCGCCGGCCCAGCCCCTGGAAATCGCCGACGCCGTCGCCGTTGGAGTCCTGGAAGGTTCCGACGGAGAGGCAGTAGACGATCGCGTTCTTGTACCAGAGGTCGTTGATCATGACGAAGGCCTGGCGCTGTCGAAGCATCGAAGGCTAAGCGAAAGGTTGTGAAGGCATTTCGTACACGCCCTGCCAGCGAGGCTCTGTGTGGGAGCCGCTTCAGCGGCGATGGGTGCTGGCGGCAATGGAGGATTTGTGTCGGAAGGTTCGTGGTGGCGCGACGGCGTCGTGTATCAGGTGTACCCCCGCTCGTTCGCCGATGCGAACGGCGACGGCATCGGCGATCTGGCCGGCATCCGTTCGAAGCTTGGCTACCTGGCCGACCTCGGCGTGAGCGCACTCTGGATCTCGCCCATCTATCCGTCGCCGATGGCGGACTTCGGGTATGACGTCAGCGACTATCGCGGCATCGATCCGCTGTTCGGCGACATCGCCGGCATGGACGCGTTGATCGCCGATGCGCACGCGCTCGGGCTGAAGGTGATCCTCGACTTCGTGCCCAACCACAGTTCCGACGAGCACCCGTGGTTCCGCGAGAGCCGCCGGTCGCGGGACAGTGTCTTCCGCGACTGGTACATCTGGCGTGACCCGGCACCGGACGGCGGTCCGCCCAACAACTGGCTGTCTAACTTCGGCGGCAGCGCCTGGACCTTCGATCCGGCCACCGCGCAGTATTACCTGCACCTCTTCCTCGACAGGCAGCCGGACCTCAACTGGCGCAACCCGGTACTGCGCGAGGCCATGTACGAGTCGATGCGATTCTGGATGCGCCGCGGCGTGGACGGCTTTCGCGTGGACGTGATCTACCACGTGATGAAGGACGCGGCGTTCCGCGACAACCCGCCCAATCCCACCTTCCGGGAAGGCATCGACGCCGACGCGCACCGGTTCCTCCCGGTGCACACCGCCGACCTGCCCGAGACCCAGGGCATCGTGGCCGCGATGCGCGAGGTCGTGGACGAGTTTCCCGATCGCGTGCTGATCGGCGAGATCTACCTGCCGCTGGAACGCATCGTCGCCTACTACGGCGAGAACCTGACCGGGGCGCACCTGCCTTTCAACTTCCTGCTGATCGGCACGGATTGGGACGCGCCGACCATTGCCGGCCTGATCCGCCGCTATGAAGCCGCATTGCCCCCGGGCGGATGGCCGAACTGGGTGCTGGGAAACCACGACAAGCCGCGTATCGCCTCACGGGTCGGGGCCGCCCAGGCACGTGTGGCCGCGGTGCTGTTGCTCACCCTGCGCGGTACGCCCACCCTGTATTACGGGGACGAGATCGGCATGCACGACGTGCCCATTCCGTTCGCCGAAGTGCGCGATCCGTTCGAACTCAACGAGCCGCACAAGGGGCTCGGCCGCGATCCCCAGCGCACGCCGATGCGCTGGTTTTCGCGGGAAGGCGCGGGGTTTACGCGCGGTACGCCATGGCTGCGCATCGGCGAGGACGTCGACACATGCAATGTGGCGACACAGTCCGACGACCCCGGCTCGATGCTGTCGCTGTACAAGGCACTGTTGCGGTTGCGCCGCGAGATGCCATCGCTGAGCCGCGGCGATATCCGTGTGCTGGAAGCGAGCGACGCCGTGCTGGCCTACGAGCGCTCGCACGAGGGCGAACGTGCCGTGGTGGTGCTGAATTTCACCGACGAACCGGCGCCACTGCCGGTCCCGGAGCCGGTGGGAAGCCTGCTGGTCTCGACCCATGCAGGTGCCGCGGAAGGCCCTTTGCGCGCCTCGGAAGCGAGGGTCTACAAACTGGCCTAGACGCCGGTCCTACAGCCAGTCCGGCGCCAGCCAATGGATCGCCGCGATCGCGAGGATGAGCACGATCGCCACGATGACGATGTGGCGAAGATAGGCACCACCGGTGGCGCCGCCGTCGTAGCTGGCGTCGTCGTAATCGTGCGAGGCATCGCGCGGGTGGCGCACGAAGGGAAGGCGCAGGCGTTTTCGGCGTTTGGGCGACATGGGTCGATGCTGGTCCGTGTGGCGTGTGCGCAAGGCAAAGGCGTCGGGGTCCTGGCGTCAGGCGGTTCAGGCGCCAACGCGGGACGTGTTCTTCAGTTCCTCGAGGATTTCAGGGCCGCGCACGTCGATGTGGTCCAGGTTGTTCACGTAGAAGCGCACGAAGGGTTTGTCGGCATCCTTGGGCATCCACGGCTTCGCCCAGACGAATGCCACGCAGTAGCCGTCCGCTTCCGCGATGAGCTTGTCGAGGCGGGCGCGCAGCAGCTTGCGAACCGGATATGCCTCGATGTCCTTGGCGGTGATCGTGACGGTCGGCCGCAGCTCGGCATCGTCGTGTCGGAAGGGGCGCGAGAAGCGGAGGTAGTAACCGCCTTCCCGGGTGGCCCGGAGCGAGGCCGTGCCCCACCACACCGCCCGCGTGCCGAGCAGGTCGGCCACCTTCTGCCGGTAGACATTGCGGAACAGCGCTTCGTAGGTGACGGTTTCGCCGCCGATCTCGACGGTGGCCTCGGCCAGGTCCTTGTCCCGGCGATGCTCCAGGAACTTCTGCACCAGCGAAGAAAGCCGATAGTAGTGGCTGGCACGCGGCGACACTCCGGCCGCGGGCGCGGTGGGCACGCGACGTGCCGGTTTCGCCGCCGCCGGTGTGGCGGCAGGTGTGGCGCTGCTGCGGAAATGGCCGGCCGGACGCTCGGCCTCGAAGACGTCCGGTCGCTTTTCCGACTTCGTTTCGCTGCGGCCGTGGGCGACCTCGCAGGTGGCGGCGTGGTCTTCCAGCCGGTACGAACGGAAATAGGGGCGTATCCGCAGGTTCTGCTCGGGCTTGTCGAGGCACGCGCAGATCAGCGGTGCCGAGCAGCCGGTGCCGACGCACGCGAAGTGGGCGTCGCGCGGGAGCAGGTCGGCCCAGTAGAGCTCGTAGGCACGTTCTGCGGTAAGCCGCTCGTCGCGGTCGGGGAGGGTGGCTTCTTCGATCGACACGTGTGGGCCCGGCGCTTCCGTTCCGGCGACTTTACCGTGGCCGTCAGAATGCCGCGAATGCCCGCGCGGGTTCCAGGCCGAGATCGCGGGCCGCGCGACGAAGAAAACCAAGAACCTCGTCGTGCCGGCCGCAGGCCACGAGCGACTCGGCGGTCTGCTGGCCCAGCGCGGCGATGGGATCGTTGCGGTACCAGGCCATGCGGGCGGCTTCGTCCGGCTCGACCCGGGCCGCTTCGTGGAGGACCAGCGCGGCCCAGGGATGAAGAACGTCGATGCGGGCGGTGGGGCGGATATGTACGACGCTGGCAAACATGCGAGTACCTCGGTGCGTTGGCGATGCTGCGTCTAGACGCGGTCTACATGTCCGCGACGGTAACGTTCCCTCCTGCCACGACCCTTTCCCTGAGGAGCGCGTTCCATGGCCAAGATCCTCGTTCTCTACTACTCGGCTTACGGCCACATCGAAAAGATGGCGGAAGCCGTGGCGGAAGGTGCCCGGGAAACGGGCGCCACCGTCGATATCAAGCGCGTACCCGAGCTGGTTTCGGAAGACGTGGCGCGACAATCGAACTTCAAGCTCGACCAGGCCGCGCCCGTGGCGAAGGTCGACGATCTGCCCGGCTACGATGCCATCATCATCGGCACCGGGACGCGTTACGGACGGATGACGTCGCAGATGGCCAACTTCCTCGACCAGACCGGCCCGCTATGGATGCGCGGTGCGCTCAACGGCAAGGTGGGCGGCGCCTTCGCCTCCACGGGCACCCAGCACGGCGGGCAGGAAACGACGTTGTTTTCGATCATCACGAACCTCCTCCACCTGGGGCTCATCCCGGTAGGGCTGCCCTATTCCTTCCAGGGCCAGATGAAGCTCGACGAAGTGACCGGCGGCAGTCCTTATGGCGCGACGACGATCGCGGCGTCGGACGGTTCGCGGCAGCCCAGCGAGAACGAACTCGCCGGCGCGCGCTTCCAGGGCAGGCACATCGCGGAAATCGCCACCAAACTGTTCGGTTAGGCCTCCTGCCACCGGGACCGCCGCCACTGGCTGGGGCTCTGGCCCACGAGGCGGCGGAAGAGGTTGCACAGGTGCGCCTGGTCGGAGAGACCGCAGGCCAGTGCGATCTGGCTAAGGGGTTCGCGGGTCTGGAGCATCAGCGTCTGCGCCCGTTCCACGCGCCGGCGCATGATGTAGGCGTGCGGCGGATCGCCGAAGCTGTCCTTGAAGGCGCGGCAGAAGTAACTGCTCGACAGGCCCGCAATGGCGGCCAGCTGGTCGATGGTGATCGAGTACCCCAGGTTCTCGTCGACATGCGCGGCCACGCGCCGCGCCTGCCACGGTGCCAGTCCCGCTCCCACGCGGCGACGGGGTGGCGCAGGCGTGCGGGCGACGGCGGGCTCGCGTTCCAGCAGGGCGGCCACGCGGGCCACGCAGGCACGCGTGGTGGCGATATCGGTTTCGGCCGCGGTCAGGGCCTGTTCCAGCAGTCGGGTGACGTTGGATTCTTCTTCCCCGGCAGGAAGGACGAATGGCGGCAGGCCATGCCCGGCGTTCGGGACGTTCAGTTCGATGCGCATCTGCGTCTGCTCCACGGCGGCGGCTATGGGCGGGACTGCCCATGGTGGAGAGCCTATGCGTGAGGCGACGCGGGCTGAATTCTACATTCGGTCGGGACGCTCCATACCAAAGGGTTAGTCGCGATCGTGTGGACTTCTTGCAGCGTTCGCCCCGTAACGGTCAAAAACCATCACCGCTGTGCAAGACGGGCGCCATGGACAGCCGGGACACTCCGCGCCGTATCCTTGCAAGACATTCCATCCGGCGCCCTCGATGACCCGATTCCGGCCCCTGCAGAGCCAGGCCTATGCGCCCGCCACGCGCCCGCGGGGGCTCGTGGCCGCGCTGCTGATGGGGGCGGGTGCGGTGCTGGCCACGGGCGTGTTCGTCGTGGACACCTTTACCCCGTTGCAGAGCGCGGTGGCGGTGGTCTATGTCGTAGTCGTGCTGCTCGTGGCCGCCAGCGGAAGCCGCCGGGCGATCGTCGGCGCCACCGTGGGCTGCATGGGCCTCACGGCGGTGGCGTACGCGCGCGGCCACGGTGTGCCGGCCATGGATGCCTCGTTCCTGCGTTGCGCGGTAAGCCTGGGCGCCATCGCCACCACCGGGGTGCTGGCGCTGCGCAATCGGGAACGCATGATCACCATTGCGGGACAGGCACGGCTGATCGAGCTCACCCACGACTCCATCTTCGTCCGCGACATGGACGACGTGATCGTGCTCTGGAACGGCGGCGCGGAGCAGCTCTACGGCTGGACGGCGCAGGAGGCCCTGGGTCGGCGGGCGAGCGACCTGCTCGGCACGGCATTCCCGGGCGACCACGCCGAGGCGCAGGCCGAACTCTTCGGTGTCGGGCGCTGGGAAGGCGAGGTGTTCCAGCGCCGCCGCGACGACCGCATCGTCATCGTGGAGGCGCGCTGCGCCTTGCTGCGGGACGAGTACGGCAAGCCCAGGGTCATCCTGGAAGCGGGCACCGACGTGACGGGGCGGCGAGCGGCGGCCGCCGCGCTGGCGGAAAGCGAGCGCCGCTATCGCAGCATGTTCGAGAATGCCCGCTTCTCGCTTTGGGAGCAGGATTACTCCCTGGTGATGGACCGGGTGCGGGCATTGCGGGAAGAGGGCATCACGGATTTCGCGGCCTATGTCGACGCGCATCCGGAGTTCGTCACCGAGGCGTTGGGGCTTACCCAGATCGTCGACGTCAACCAGGCCACGGTGCGTATGCTCGGTGCGTCGCGCCGCGAAGAACTGCTGGGGCCGCTGGCCCGCGTGCTGGCGCCGTCGCAGAGTATTTTCGCGCGTGTGCTCGCCACGCTGCAGAGCGGCGGGGTGACGGAAGGGGAGACGACGCTCACCAACCTTCGGGGCGAGCGCCTCACCGTGCTGTTCGCCTTGAACATGCCGCTGGGCCCCACGCGGTACGACCGCGTGCTGGTCAGCATCGTCGATATCACCGACCGCAAGCGCGCGGAACGCGCGCTCATCGCCGTGCAGGCCGAACTGGCCCAGGCGGCGCGGATCACCGCGCTGGGTGAAATGAGCGCGTCCATCGCCCATGAGGTGAACCAGCCGCTGGCCGCCATCGTGACCCATGGCGAAGCCAGCCTCCGCTGGCTGCGGCGGCCCGAACCCAATCTCGCCGAGGCATGCCAGGGTCTTGAACGCCTGGTGCGCGACGCGCGCCGCGCGAGTGAAGTGGTGCACCGCGTGCGCAGCCTTGCCAGCAAGGAACCCCGCCAGCATTTTCATTTCGACCTGAAAGCACTGATCGAGGAGTGCGCGCAACTGCTCGACGGTGAGCTGGCGCAGCATCGCATTTCGCTGTGCATCGACATCGACCGCGACGCGCCGCTGCCGCGCGGCGATCGCGTGCAGCTGCAACAGGTGATGCTGAACCTGATGACCAACGCGATCCGCGCCATGTCAGAAGTCGAAGACGCACGGCGCTTGCACATAAGCGCCCGCGCCGACCCGTCGGATGGGTTGCTGGTGGAAGTCGAGGACAACGGCACCGGCATTCCCGAGCACATCGCGCCGCATCTGTTCGACGCCTTCGTCACCACGCGCTGCGACGGCATGGGCATGGGTCTTGCCATCTGCCGCTCCACCATCGAATCGCATGGGGGACGGCTCTGGGCCACCAACCGCCCCGGTGGGGCAACGTTCCACTTCACCTTGCCCGTCGCCGTGACGGAACGGACCCCCGCATGACACGCCCCAGCCCCGCCAGCACGGAACCCATGCCCATCGTATGCGTGGTGGACGACGACGCCTCGGTACGCGAGGCCCTGGCCTCGTTGTTCCGCTCGGTGGGGCTGGAGGTGGCGACGTTCGCCACCGCGGCCGATTTCCTCGCGCGCGACAACGCGGACGCGCCGGGTTGCCTGGTGCTCGACGTGCGCCTTCCCGGTGTGAGCGGGCTGGACTTCCAGGCGCAGCTGGCGGCCATGAACAATCGCCTGCCGATCATCTTCATGACGGGGCACGGGGACATTCCGATGTCGGTGCGCGCGATGAAGGCGGGCGCGCTGGACTTCCTTTCGAAACCGTTCCGTGACCAGGACATGCTGGACGCGGTGGCCGCCGCCATCGAGCGGGATGCGGCCAACCGGCGCAACGCGGTGGCGCTGGATACCCTGCGCGCGGCCTACGCGTCACTTACGCCGCGCGAGCGCGAGGTGATGGCCCACGTCACGGCGGGCCTGATGAACAAACAGGTGGGCGCGCTGCTTGGCTTGTCGGAAATCACCGTGAAGATCCATCGGGGCAACGTCATGCGCAAGATGCGGGCGAAGTCGCTGGCGGAGCTGGTGAAACAGGCGGAAGCCCTGGCCGGGCGCGCCTGAAAGCCGGGCGCCGCCGGGACCGCACACTTCCGTATGATTCCCAATCACCCTGGCGTGGCGCACTGTAAGGGGCGGCAGAGTCAGGCAGGTGCCGGGCGAGGACGTAACATTGGCCGCTAACAGGATCGTGGCGATCGTGGACGACGACGAGGCTGTGCGAGCGGCGACAGTCAGTCTCGTCCGGTCGCTCGGGCACGACGTACGGAGCTTCGCCTCCGCCGAAGAGTTCCTGCTCCACGGCGGCGACGAGGGCATCGACTGCCTGGTGACCGACGTGCACATGCCGGGTATCGACGGCACGGACCTGCATCGCCTCCTGATCGCAAAGGGCCGCACGTATCCCGTGGTGTTTGTCACCGGATACCCGGACAAGGCCATGCGCGACAGCGTCATGGCCGCCGGTGCCTTCTGTTACCTCGGCAAGCCCTACAGCGGCGACGAACTGGTCGAATGCCTCGAGCGGGCGTTGCACCCACGTTAGCGAAGGCAACCGAACGATGGCCATGGCGGTTTGCTAGGCTGCGCCCCATGACCATCACGCTATTCCTCATCCTCCTGGCCACCGGCCTCATCCTGCTCGCCCGCCGCCGGCCGCGCGCAGGCTGGTGCTTCTCCCTCGTTGCGCTGGCATGGCTGTTCTTTGCCGGTTGCGGCCCCCTGACCGGCTTGTTGCTGGATCACCTGCAGGCCGGGTTCCCCCCCGATGTCGCACGGTGGGGCCAGCGCAACGCGATCATCCTGCTGGGGGCAGGCACGGTGCGGGGCGATTCGGGCTCCATCGAACCCAGCCTTTACGCCAACGGACGCATCCTCCGGGCAGCGCAGCTGTACCACGGGTGCAAGGCAAGTGGCGCCGACTGCAAGCTGGAGGTGAGCGGCGGCGACGCCATGCGGCTCAAGCAGTCCGAGGCGGATGTCTATGCGCTCTCGCTCGACCGGCTCGGTGTACCTCGCGCGGACTTGACCCTGGAGGGACGCAGCATGAACACGTTCCAGAATGCGCAGTTCAGCAGGCCGTTGCTGGCCGCGTATGGCGCCGACAAGGTGGTGCTCGTGTCATCGGCCGTGCACCTCAAGCGAGCGAGCCTGTACTTCGCCCATTTCGGCATCCGTGGCGATGCCGTGCGCGGCGACTATGTGCGCCCCCGCTATGACTGGCTGCCGACGTCGGAAAACCTTTCGTTCGCCGATTTCGCGATTCATGAATACATCGGCGTGGCGCGTTATCACTTCTATAATGCCATGGGTTGGAACGTGCCTCGTGTTCCTGAAGAAAGCGTGACCACGCAGACACATGCGTAACAATTCGCCGCTTATGCTGTGCCACCGTCCAGCACGGACATGACAACGAAGGAGTTGCCCGTGAAGTTTCGCTACATACTCGCCGCCTTGCTGGCCACCGCTTCCCTCGTGCCGGTCGCCGCCAGCGCGCAGCAGGCCGCCAACCCCGCCTCGCAGATTCCGGCATCGGACAAGAAGGCGATCCAGGATTACAACCTCAACGACGACGTGTTCAACCGCATCGTGAAGGTCTCGCAGGAGGCGAAGGCACAAGGCATCAAGCCCAAGAACGCGGATACCGATTTCTCGAAGGTGCATTCGCTCGACGATCTCGCCAACCAGGTGACCGGCGCTGACCCGCGCATCGCTCCGCTGCTTCAGAAATACGGATTCACGCCGCGCGAGTTCCTGCTGGCCAACCTGGCCGTGACCAACGCAGCCATGGCTTCGGAGGCGAAGTCGAATCCGCAGTTGGCCGCCTACGTCGACCAGTCGAAGGTGAACCAGAAGAACGTGGCGTTCTACGAGGCTCACAAAGGCCAGATCAACGCGCTGATGGCCGACGGCGACAACGACGACGGCCGCTGAGGTCACCGTTCCAGGTACGTTTCCAACGCGGCAACCGCTTCCTCGCAATCGGCACGTCCGAAGCCGATACGGAAGCGGTCCGCCGGCGTATCGGTGAGCGCCGAGCGATAGTTCGACGCCGGCAACAGCAACACCCCTGCTTGTTCGACGAGATCGGCCGCGAAGGCGTCCACGCCTTCGCGGCCCAGGTAACGCGGGTAGGCGATGCAGCCGCCATCCGGCCGATACCATGCGAAACGGTCGCTCCAGCGCGCAAAGAAGCGGTCCAGCACCGCCAGGTTGCGGTCGATGCGCTCGCGGTGCCGGCCCAGGATCGTTTCGCGCGCCTTGAGCGCGATCAATGCGAGCTGCTCCGACGGGGCCGCATTGCAGATCGAAAGGTAATGCTTGTAGCGTTCCATGCGTTGCAGCAGGTCGCGATCCGCGCAGGCGATCCAGCCGATGCGCAAGCCGGGCAAGCCGTAGGCCTTGGACATCACGTTGAGCGAGATGCCTCGTTCGTAGACGTCCGCCACGTTGGGCAGGTGCGCGGTGCCGGATGCGCCCAGCGGGCGGTAGACCTCGTCGCTGAAGAGCCAGATTCCGTGCTGCCGGCACAAGGCGACCAGCGCATCGAAGCGGTCGCGTTCGAGGATCTTTCCCGTGGGGTTGTGGGGGAAGTTGATCGATACCACGCGCGTGTTCGGCCGTAGCGCCGCCGCGACCTTGTCGATGTCGAGCGACCACCCGTCGTCCGGGTCGAGCGCGACACCGGTCACCTCGCAGATGGACAGCGGCACGGTCTCCGCCGCCTGATAGTTGGGGGTGACGACCACGGCATGGTCGCCGGGCTCGAGCAGTACCCGCATGGCGATGTAGATGCCTTCTTCCGCCCCCGCGAAGCAGAGCACGTCGCTCGCGTCGCGCTTTTCGTAGGTTTCGGCGACGGCCTCGCGCAGTGCGGGCGCGCCGTAGGTCTGCGTGTAGCCCAGGTGCAACGATTCGAAGGCTTCCCGGTCGGCCGGGGTGGCGAGCGCCAGCAAGTCCCCGAGGCTCATGCTCTGGGCATCGGACGCCGTCAGGTGATAACGCGCCGCGAATTCCCAGCGCGAGAAATAGGTTTCCAGACGGAAGTCGGGAAGAGAGGTCATGGTCTGGCCATTGGCGTGTGTACTATGTGCGCCATCTAAGCATTGCCGCCCCGAGCCTGTCGATGACATCCCCGCGCTCCACCCCCTGGTTACCGGCGCTGGCCGTCCTCGGCTCCGTGACCTCGCTTTGCATCGGCACCTCGTTCGCGAAGAAGCTCTTTCCGCTCGTGGGTGCCGAGGGAACGTCGGCCCTGCGTGTCGGCTTCTCCGCCCTCGTTCTGGTGCTGCTGTGGCGTCCGTGGCGTTGGCCGCTGAGCCGGAGGGATGCGGGCTCCGTGCTGCGCTATGGGCTCACGTTGGGCACGATGAACCTGCTGTTCTATCTCGCCTTGCGCACCATCCCGTTCGGTATTGCCGTGGCGATCGAGTTCAGTGGACCGCTGGCGGTGGCCATGTGGTCGTCGCGTCGCCCAGTGGACTTCGTTTGGCTGGCTTCGGCGGTAACGGGGCTGGCAATGATCCTGCCGCTGGGCCACGGCAGCACACTGGACCTCACAGGCGTGCTCTTCGCGCTGGGCGCGGCCGTCTGCTGGGCCTTGTACATCGTGTTCGGCAAGCGCGCAGGACACCTGCACGCGGGCCATTCGGTATCGCTGGGGCTCGTGGCGGCCAGCCTGGTGGTGGTGCCTTACGGCGTCGCGCACGCGGGTGCGGCGCTGCTCGATCCAGGCATCCTTGCCGCAGGCCTTGGCGTGGCCATCGTGTCCAGCGCCATTCCCATGTCGCTGGAAATGATGGCGATGAAGCGGCTGCCGAGTGAGACCTTCGGGATCATGGTGAGCCTGGAGCCTGCGGTGGCGTCGTTGCTGGCGATGCTGTTGCTCGGAGAACTGCTCACGCCGTTCCAGTGGCTGGCCATCGGCTTCATCGTGCTCGCGTCCATCGGCAGCACGGTGACCGCGCGACGCGCCCGGCCGGAGGCCGCGGAACTCGCCGGATAGGTTGCATTTCTTGCGCTCGATATCCGGAGCCTTGCGCCGGGACGGCGGCAAGACTCCGATACCTCGCTTTCGTTACCAGGTTTTCCTGACGCCGACGGTGCCGGCCACGCGACGATAGCGCTGCACGCCGAATCGCGTTTCGACGTCGCCCCAGAGTCTCCACCCGTCGTTGCGCACGACGCTGAGGCCAAGCTTCAGCGCATAGGCGTTACGCGGCACGCCGTTGGTGAACGACGAATCGTCGAACCGTGTGGCATCCAGCCGGCCAAGCCGCCGCAGCCAGCTGCCCGCGACATACGGCGATGCCACGTGCCCGCCGGGTGTTTGCCAGCGCGAGGCGGCACGCAGACCCAGCCGCGCGGTGCTGCCGCTGGCATGCTGGGGAGCGATGCGCGTTCCGTTGGCCTCGGTATGCGTGCCACCGCGTAAGCGGGTGGCCACGAGCTGCGCCTGCGGCTCGAGGTAGACGTCGGTGTCGCGATTGAGCGCCCTGCGCCAACGGTGTCCCGCTTCCACGCTGGTGGTGAGCGCGCCGCTGCCGTAGCGTTCGCCGGCCAGCGCCTGGCCTTCCACTCGCTGGTTGAAGTGCGCGTACTGGGTCCATCCGCGCAGATAGGTACCGCCGGCCGTGCGCAGGCCGCCGTAGATGCCAGCCGCGGCGCCCTTGACGCGGCCACGTGCCGAATAACGGCTGACCAGGGACGTGCCACGGGTGTCCGATTGGCCCATCGCAGCCATGATGCCGAGGTGGCTGTCGACGTCGCCACCGCCCTGCAGCAGGTCGCTGCCGATGGTGAGTTCGTTGGTGGACGTAGTGGTGGTCACCTGTGAGCCAACGTCGAATGCGGTGTGCCGACGCTCGAACCGCGCCCATGCGCTGCCGTGCGAGCGCTCCGACTCGTCGTCCCGGCCCGCCCCGGGGCCGCCCTGGAACATGTCGAGCGCGGCGGTCTGGTTGGCGCGGTAGGTGCCGATCTCCGGCCGGAGCACAGGCGGCGGTACGACCGGATCCACCTGATCGCCCGGCTCTTTCCCTTCCTCGGGTTCGAGGATGGGATCGGGCATCGACGAGCGCAGGTACCAGCCTCCGTCGTCGGGTTGGCTCATCGAACCCTGGTGCAGGAAATAGTCGTGCGCCCCCGCGACGGCGCGGCCGGACAATTCGAATACGCCCTCGGATCGTCCATCCACCTTGACCAGCGGAATGCCTTCAACGGTGTTCGCACCCGCCCCATCGATGGATTCGACGGCGATAAAGCTCCTGCCCGACGTGCTGCCCATGACGTGGATGCGGTCGGCCGGCGAATCGTCGTCGCCGAGCCTGCCACGCATGCGGAACAGTCCTTCGTCGCCGTCGTAGTCGCCGGCGATGGTGAGCGTGGCGAACGTGCCGGGTATAGCGGGTGCGAAAGCCACGATGCCGTGATCGCTACGAAGCGTGCCGACCTGGCTGTCGCCGGTGACTACCCATGTACCGCCGCTTTCCAATGTGAGATTGCGTACGATCGCCGATGCGCCGGCCCACGACGCATCGCTACGGATAAGGAGCGAAAGCCGGGTCTGGTCTATCGATGGCGGTGGCAGCACCTGCTTCGCCGTGGATGCGCGGCCGAGGCGGATGTCACCGCCCCCATGCGCCTTGTCCTCCAGTACGACGGTGAAGTCCTTACTGGAGTTTGGGTCCACCTGGGCGAAGACCCCATTGCCGCCCTGGAGGATCGCCCCGCCGCCGATGAGGATCGCGCCAGGATCGTTGAGGCCGAGGGCGGCGAACTGCGTGCTGTGCACTGTGCCGCCGGTGAACGTCAGGTTACCTGCGTTCTCGACAAGGATGCCGTATGCGTTTTCGCCAGTGGTGGAAACAGTCGCATTGCGGGCGCGTAGTGCTCCGCCGTTGGCGACCGACCCATGCGCGCTCCGGCCGGCGGTAGTCACCGACGTATCGAAGAGCGCCAGCCTGCCCCCGCCGGACGCCACCGCACCGTAGGAGAAGGCGCCATGGGTGATGACGCCTGTATCCCGCAGGTCGATCTGCGGACTCCTGCCCGGGTAATCGCCTCCCTTGCCGATGACACCATAGGACCCGTTGCCGTGCGTGACCACATCGACATCCTGCAATTCGACGGCAGCCCCGCGGTTGTACACGCCCTGGGCATTGAACCCCTGCGTTTCGATGAGGGACTGACGAACCACCACCCTGCCACCATCCTGGACGTTCAAGCCAATGGCATCGGCATGGCTCGTCATGAGCCTGCTCCGTTCTCCGATGGTGACCAGACCGCTGCCCCGGTCGGCATGGGCTGCGTGCGCTCCGCGGCCTTGCGTTGCCAGCGTCGTATCGGTGAGCGTGACGGAGGACTCCGCGCCCACGTGCAGGCTGTCACTACCGGTGCCCAGCGTCAGGATGTTCGCCCCCCTGGCCTCTATGGCACCGCCGCCACTGATCTGTAGCCCCTTGGCGGCGGTACCCGCCGTTCGGATGGCGACGCCGTCGTCGAGCGAAAACGCGCCACCATCCTCCGCGAGGATGCCGGTGGCCGCGTACCCGGTGGTTTCTATTCGGCCGCCGCGAAACTGGCCCCGCGTGTCCCGGCCCTTGAAGGATGCACCGATGGCACTGCCGCCCTCGGTGACGATGGTGACGTTCTCCATGGATGTACTGGCCCCGCCGTGCACGTACAGGCCACGGGCACTGCTTTCCGTCGTGTGCAACGTTCCGCTGGCGAGGGAGGCCTGGCTCGCGACGCCGGAGACCTCGGCGGCATGCGAATATCTGCCGGTGGTCGTTATGTCGATCCCGCTGCCTGTAGCCCGGCCACCATTGATCACCAGGAGACCGACCCGGGAATCGCCGGTGGTGTCGTACGAGCCGGAGGGAAGGGTTTTCTCCTCGCCGTCGACCTTGAGAGGGGGATCGGCCGCCGCAGCGGCGGGGGACAGCGTGGCCAGAACCAAAGCGGAGAGGTAGGGGCGGGATGTGGGGATGAGCGTCTTCAAAGCATGTCACTCCTTGTCAGGCTGCCGGTCGGGGATGCCGACAGCAACTTCCGGATGACAGGGTAGGGACTGGCCTCGGACGGGGGAACGCGATTATTCTGAAAAAGTCTGCGAACGCTTCTGCGCTGCGCCGCCGGACACCCACGCTTCATAATTGTGGTCGCACCCTAGACGGGCCCGTCTTCGCGGGAAAACGTCAAAGATGCAAGAATCCGCTATATATACATAACGAATGAGGAGCCCAGCATCATGAAGGTTATTTCGATTACCGCCCTGGCTTTTGCCGCCGCCGCCCTGCTTGCCGGTTGCAACAAGTCCGATGACAACGCCACGCCGGCTTCGCCGTCGGCGGCTTCCACCGCAGCTGCCGCGCCGGCTGCTGCGCCGGAAACCACCCCGCCCGCCGCCAGCACCGCCTCCACCACGCCGCCGGCCACGGACAGCACGGCAGCCAATCCTGCCTCGCCCTCGACCGCCAGCGGTCAGTAAGACCGGGTCCTGTCTCTTATACACATCT
>NZ_JBNDHZ010000027.1:0-64928 GCF_056755355.1 Luteibacter sp. HAY1-4A | reverse complement strand
TGATCGGGAACACATTGGCCGGGATGTAGAACATCGCCGCGGCGATCAGCAGCGCCCAGGCCCGCGCGATGCTGGCGTGTTTGCGGGCATGCAGGGTGTTTCCACAGCGCGGGCAATGCGCGTGTGGATCTTCGGTGTACGCCGTGACCTGCCGGCAGACATGGCAGGCCATCATGCCCATGTCTATCGCCCGCGGCGGCACGCTCATGCCTTCGCTTCCGCGGTCAAGTCCCATAGTTCCCTCGGATCGAGGCTGGAAAACACCGTGACCAGCAAGGTCAGGAAGCCGAAGGCCCAGATGCCCGCGCCGGGCACCACGTCGAAATAGGTGTGCGCCTTCACCACCGCCACCAGCGTGCCGAGCATGAAGACTTCGATCATGCTCCAGGGCTTCACCCGGACCAGGGCCGACATGGCCAGCGGGAAGCCCGGCGCGCGGATGCCCGTGCGGGCGAACCAGAGCACCCAGCCGAAGATGAGGATCTGGCCCAGCGGAAAGAAGAACAGCGTCATGGCGCTGAGGACCGCGACGATCTGCGCTCCGTCGTTCCACATGGCGATGACCGCGCCCCAGAGGGTGGTGGCCGCCTTCATGCCGGAGAAGCCCAGGGTGACGATGGGCGACACGTTGGCGATCACGAACACGATGAGGGCGGCGAAGATCAGGGCGAACTGGGCGTCCACGCCAAGCCACTGGTGGCGCTCCAGGACCGCACCGCAGACCACGCAGTCGGCCACCTCGCCACGCGCGAGCGAGCGCCTCCGGTAGACGGAGTCGCAGTGTTCGCAGACGATCAGGTCGCGGGCTTTGTGCATGCCATCCAAGCGGTCGAAGGCCGCAACGGCCCATTCCCTATGATCGCAAATCGGCGTAAACGGCGCATGACGGGCGTTGCAGGGGCCGGCCGGGCCCGCGGCAGGGGCTTGATATCCTGGCTGTCTTCCCCGACTTTCGGGGCATCGAACCTTGTCCCCAGGAGCATTCCGTGAGCAGCGCCCAGACCCATAGCGAACACGTCTTCGACGCGACCACGGCCGGATTCGAGAAGGACGTCATCGAGGCCTCCCTCCAGACGCCCATCCTGGTCGATCTCTGGGCCGAATGGTGTGGCCCCTGCAAGTCGCTCGGCCCGATCCTGGAAAAACTCGCGGTCGAGTACAACGGCGCCTTCCGCCTGGCGAAGATCGACGTCGACGCCGAGCAGCAGCTGGCCGCCATGTTCGGCGTGCGCAGCATTCCCACCGTCATCCTCATCAGCGGCGGCCAGGTGGTCGACGGCTTCGCGGGCGCCCTGCCCGAAGGCCAGATCCGCGAGTTCCTCACTCGCCATGGCCTCCAGCCGGCCGAGGGTGGCGAAACCGATGCCTCCGCGACGGTCAAGCCGGCGGAGACGCCGGAAGAAGCCATCAACCGCATCCAGCAGGCGATCGCCGCCGAGCCTGATCGCGCGGAACTGAAGCTCGACCTCGCCCTCGCGCTCATGCGCGCCGGCCAAGTCGAGCCCGCGCAGGCGGAACTCGACGCCCTGCCCGCCAACCTCGCCACCGACGCCCGCGCCGTCCGGCTGCGCAGCCAACTGGAGCTCGCGCGCGCCCTCGCGGGTGCACCGTCTCTGGAGGAACTACGCACGCGCGTGCAGGCCGACGACAACGACTGGCAGGCACGCGACCTCCTCGGTGTGCGCCTTCTCATCGAAGGCGACGCCGCCGCCGGCCTCGATCAGTTCATCGACATCCTGAAGCGCCAGCGCGACTGGCAGGACGGCCAGGCGAAGAAGCGCCTGCTCGCAGCCTTTGCCACGATCGACGACGCGGAACTCGTCGGCACGTACCGGCGCAAGATGGCGTCGTTGCTGTTCTGATGGCAGGGGGAGCCGCGCGGCTTCATCGCTTCATTGGCTTCTCGCCGCTGTAGCGGCTCCCACAGCTCGTCCGAGCAGGCTAGGGCTTCGGTTTCTTGCGGCGCACGTAGAGTTGCTTGCGCACGGTTGCCACGAGTTCGCCCGAAGCGGTGCGAATGTCCGTGTCGAACCAGCGCAGGCACTTCTCGCCGTTGGCGGTCGCCGCACGCAGTTCGTCGAGCACGGATTCCTCGATACGGAATTCAGCGTACACGTCTTCCCGGCCGGGGGAGACGAAACGGATCTCGCCTGCCTGGTCCCACACGATGTATTCGTTCCCCAGGCTCTGCAACGTCATGATCATCCAGAACGGATCGGTCATGGCGAAAAGGCTGCCGCCGAAGTGCGTGCGCACGTAATTGCGGTTGTACCAGGTGAGCTTCAGCCGAACCTTCGCATAGCGGTAATCGTCGAGCACGACGACGCGGATGCCGGTGAACAGGAAGGGCGGCCAGGCGTTGAGGATGCGGCGCATCGTGCGAGCTTTCATGCCGCCATGCTAGCGATGCGCCGGACCGGCGGGAAAGTACCCCGTTTCAAACGCAACCATGCCGTGCATGACCTATGGCACAGGTCCCCATCGTCGACCGACCCCGAGTATCGATGGTCGACCATCGCCAGGGGATACGAACCATGCGCCATCCGCTCCGCCGCGCCACCCTCGCCACCGCCGTCGCTTCCGCGATGGCCTTCTCCGCCGCCCATGCCACGGCCGCCGACCTCCCGGTCGCCGCGGACCAGCCCTACCCCGGCACCCTCACGCTGCACGTGGACCTGTCGGATGCGTCGAAGCATCTCTACCACGTGCGCGAGACCATCCCGGTCAGCGCCGGACACGCGATCCTCTACTACCCGAAGTGGATTCCCGGCGTGCACGCGCCCTCGGGTCCGCTCGCCAACGTGGCGGGATTCGTGGTTACCGCGAACGGCAAGCGCATTCCCTGGCGCCGCGACCTGAAGGAGATGTATGCGTTCCACGTCGACGTTCCCGACGGCGTGGACAAGCTGGACCTCGCCTTCGAATACCTCGCGCCAGCCACGCCCAACTATGTGCCCTTGTCGTTCAACGAGGTGGCGTTCTATCCGGCGGGCCACTACACCAGCCGCATCACGATCGAACCGAGCGTGACGCTGCCGGCAGGCTGGAAGTACGCCTCCGCCCTCGAAACGGCCTCGCAGTCGGGAAATGAGGTTCACTTCAAGCCGGTAAGTTTCGAAAACCTGGTCGATTCGCCGCTGATGACCGGCAAGTACTTCAACCGCGTCGACCTCGCGCCGGGACAGGACACCCAGGTGCACCTCGACATTACCGGCGACACCGCCGCGGGCGTGAAGCCCACCGACGAGCAGATCGCAAAGCAGCGCTCGCTCGTGGTCCAGGCCAACAAGCTGTTCGGTGCGCACCACTACGGCCACTACGACTTCCTGCTGGTGGTTTCCAACCACACGGGACACTTCGGCCTGGAGCATCACCAGTCCAGCGACGACCGGCTCTATGCGAACTTCTTCACCGATCCGGACGTGAACGTTGCCGCGGGTACCCTGCTGCCGCACGAGTACATCCACTCGTGGAACGGCAAGTTTCGCCGCCCCGCCGACCTGTGGACGCCCACATTCACCGAGCCCATGCAGGACGACCTGCTGTGGGTATACGAAGGCCTCACCGACTATTGGGCCGGCGTGCTGACCGCCCGTTCCGGTATCTGGACCACCGCGCAATGGCGCGATTCGCTGGCCGGCATCGCCGCCGACATGTCGGCGCGCACCGGTCGGTCGTGGCGTTCGCTCCAGGACACCGCCGACGGCATCCCATTGTCGTCGGGCCGCGGCCGGGGCTGGACGAACCTGCGCCGGAGTTCGGATTACTACCCCGAGGGCCAGCTGCTCTGGCTCGATGTGGACACGAAGATCCGCGACCTTTCCGGCGGCAAGCACACCCTCGACGAATTCGCCCGCGCGTTCTACGGCATGGACAACGGTAGCTATACACCGAAGACCTATACCTTCGAAGACGTGATCTCCACGCTCAACGGCGTGCAGCCTTACGACTGGGCCACCTTCCTGCGCCAGCGCCTCGACTACACCGGCGACACGCTACCCGAACACGGCATCGAGGGTGGCGGCTGGAAGCTGGTGTACGACGAGACGCCCACCGCGTTCGCGAAAACGGCCGAAAAGGTGCGCAAGACGGTGGACCTGTCTCATTCGCTCGGCATCCAGCTGTCCGACAAGGGCGAGGTCACGGATTCGCAATGGGATGGCCCCGCCGCGAAGGCCGGCATCGTGCCGGGCGTGACGCTGGTCGCGGTGAACGGCAAGGACTATTCGGCGCAGGTGCTGAAGGATGCGGTGACGGCGGCGAAGTCGTCGAGCACGCCGATCGAGTTCCTGATCAAGGACATCGAAGCCTATTCGACCGTGAAGGTCGATTACCACGGCGGCTTGAAATACCCGCACCTCGTGCGCGGCGACGGCAAGGACCTGATAGGCGCTATCGCCACGCCGAGGAAGTAACCTTACGGGTTCTCGCGTGCGGCCTCGAACAGGAACCACACGCGGCGTTCGGCCTGGTCGATCCAGTTTTCGACCAGGCTTGCCGTCGCCACGTCGCCGTACTCGTCGCACACGCCGTGCACTTCGCGGAGGAAGCCCACGAAGCGCTCGTTGTCGTCGCGCAGTTCGGCAAGCATGTCCTGCGGCGTGACGAAGTCGGCGTCGTTGTCCGACAGACGCTGCAGGCGTGCGGCATGCCCGATCGAACGGAGCGTGGTGCCGCCGATCTTGCGGGCTCTCTCCGCGATGTCGTCGGTGATCGCGAAGATGTCCGTCGCCTGCTCGTCGAGCAACAGGTGCAGGTCGCGGAAGCGCGGTCCGGACATGTGCCAGTGGAAGTTCTTCGTCTTCAGGTAAAGCGCGAAGGCATCCGCCAGCAGGACGGTAAGCGCGCCCGAGATGTCGCGGGTCGCATCCGCGCCGAGGCCCGTCGGCGTCTTCAGCGCAGCCTTGCGCAGGTTCTTCGTGGCTTGGGGGTTCTTCATCGCGCTGGGCTCCATGGGTGTCTGAGCCCCCGAGGATGCTCCAGCCGTGTGACAGGAGATTGGACGAAACACGCGCGTGTCACGTGAGCGGAAGGCTCACCAGCACACGCAGGCCCCGGCCGCCGTCGACATCGAGCAGCCAGATGCTCGCGCCGTGCAGTTCGACCGCGCGCTGCACGATGGACAGGCCGAGGCCATAGCCGCTTCCCTGCGTGTCCAGGCCCCTCTGGAAGCGGGTGAACATCGCCTCGCGGCGCTCGGGTGGAATGCCCGGGCCGTCGTCGACGACCTCGATCACCGCACGATCCCCGTCGCGCCGGATCGAGAGATCGACGTGGCCTCCCCGCGGCACATGGCGGAAAGCATTCTCGAGCAGGTTGCGCAGCAGCGAGCCGAGGGCGGCGGTATAGCCCTGCACGGCCAGACTATCGGGAAGGTTCACACCCAGCTCGGTACCGCCGGCGCCGATCAGCGGCGACAACTCCTCGACGACGTCGAGCGCGAGCGCCACCAGGTCCACCGTGCCGCGCGGCCCGGCTGCGGCGCCTGCCTCCAGCCGCGCCAGTGCCAGCAACTGTTCCACGCGGCGCGCCAGCGATACCAGGCATTCGCGCGCCGCTTCCAGGGCCGCCTGGGCTTCGTCCGGCTGGGCCGACGCCATGGCGTTCTCGAGGTTGATCATCGTGGAGGCCAGGGGTGTGCGCAGTTCGTGCGCGACGTCGGCGCTGAACCGGCGTTCCCGCTCCAGGGCTTCCTCCAGGCGCTCGATCTGGTCGTTCAGCGCGCCCAGCACGGGCCGCAACTCGACCGGCGCGCCGGGCAGGTGCACGGGTTCCCGGTTTCCCGGCTTGCGGCTTGCAAGCGCTCCGGCCAGTTCATCCAGCGGAACGAGTCCCCGGCGTATCGCCCACCCCACGAGGAAGGCCATGAGCGGCAGGCCGAACAGCAGAGGAAGGGTATGCTCGATCCACAGCGCACGGGTGATCTCGTTGCGGCTGTCGTAGCGCTCGCCGGCCCGGATAGTGATGTCGTCGTCTTCCATCACCAGCGTGAAGACGCGCCAGCGGTACTTGCCCTTGCGCACGTCCTCGAAGGCGCCGTCCGTCGCATGCGTATTCGGCATGCCGGCGAGGTTTTCCGTCGCGAGGAGCAACGTGCCGTCACGATCGAACACCTGGAAGCCCACCTCCGATTCGAACGTGCGACCCTGCACCGTCAACTCCTGGGGATGATTGGAGACACTCGGCACCAGCAGCCGCGCCGGCCGCTGTTCGCGCAGTTGCGCGACGCCGATGCGGCCGACCAGGACTTCCAGCGTGCGGGCCGCCTGGGCGAGGCGTCCGTCCGACAATTCGTCCACTTCCTCCAGCGTATGTTTCGCACTCAGGAACCCGAGCGGGAGCAGGACGACGACCAGCACCATCACGATCAGCGCGAGGAGGCGCGAACGCAGGCTGGTGAAGCTCATTGCGGCTCCCGCGGAAGCATGTAGCCGAAGCCGCGTACCGTCTGGATGGCGCCGTGGCTCAGCTTGCGCCGCAACGAATGCACCAGCACCTCGAGGGCGCTGGTGCTCATGACGTTGTCCGGGCCGTAAAGCGAGGTTTCCAGCGATTCGCGCCTGACGATGCGCCCGGCACGTTCCATCAACGCCTGGAGCAAGGCGAACTCGCGCCGGGTCAGGTCTACCCGTTGCCCATGCCAGGTCACCTCGAAGCTACCCATATCCATGCTCAGGGCGCCCGCTTCCAGGCGATTCACCGCCCCACCGCGGGCGCGACGGGCCAGTGAACGGATGCGAGCCGCAAGCTCGTCCAGGTGGAACGGCTTGACGAGGTAATCGTCGGCGCCCGCATCGAGTACGCTGACACGGGAATCGACCGCATCCCTGGCGGACATCACGATGACGGGCGTCGTGACGTGCAGGCGCCGTGCCTCGGTCAGCACGTCCATGCCGTCCTTGCCGGGCAGCCCGAGATCGAGCAGGACAAGGTCGGCATCGTGCTCGCGCAGGGCCACCAGGGCTTCGCTTCCGTTGCGAAACCAGCTGATGCTATAGGTCAAACGCTCCAATGCCCGGCGGATGGCTTCGCCGAGCTGGAGGTCGTCTTCCACGAGGATGATGTGCAAGCTTTTGCCCCGGCCTGGATCAATCGCAATTATCCGTGCCGCGAGCTTAGCGTGTCCTTACGGCGCGGGACCGGCCGGTGCTTCGGACGCCGTCGCCACTCGCTGCAGGCCGGCGTGAATGGCCGCATCGGCCAACTCGGCCAGCATCCCGGCATGCCTGCCCTGCGGTGGTGCGTGACTGGCCAGGGGAAGGGCGTTTGCCGGCGGCGCGAAGTACCCCATGTAGTCCCGCCTGGCCTGTTGGGTCACCAGCCAGTCCAGCCCCGCGTGGCGTACGGAACCGTTGTCTGTCAGGCGACTATGCAGATACCGGACGTAGCCCTGCTCGGAGATCGGATCGTTCAGAGGATTCCAAAGGTTGATACGCAGTGGCGTACTCAGAAGCCGTTCGGTGTAGTCGACCGGCGACTCGGCCACTTCGGCCCCGTCCGGCATGACCCGCGTCATCGTGCTGCCCGAGGCCCGCCACTCACGAGCGACTTCGCGAACAAGCCCGGGGTACTCGTCCACGGACGCCGTGACCTGGTACAGGCTGTCGACGATGAGCGTACCCTTCGGCAGGTTGTCCACCAGCCTGCCGGTCGCCCTCTCCGGTCCGACCAGCCGAAGCGTCTCGGCGTTTGCCGGAAGCAACAGCGTCAGGACATGGTCGGGCGTGGCACCCACAAGCGCCACGTTACGGTCTTCGCGCAGCATGCCACGAAGGCGCCGCGTGGTCGCAAGCACACCGATGTGACGGCCACCCACCCCCAGTGCAATGAACTCGCTGATCGGGCGCTGGTCGATCAGCATGCGCTGATAGGTTGCGGGGACCGGATTTGCGATCGAACCATGCGTGGCTCCAGCGTTGCGCCGCAACACAGGAAGCGCCAACTGGGCGTCGCCAGCCAGGTTATCCAGTGGTACAGGTGGTGCAGCGGCGGAGCGGGGTGCCGACGCGCCGTCGGCATCGACATGCGTGGCATACCTCCGAGGCGTGCCGTCCCGTATATCGCGAACCTGCAGCACCAGGCCTCCGTCGGCCGCCGTGCTTATCGTGGAGAGGGACGACTTGAAGTACCCAATGAGCGGCGGCGGAATGGCGTCGACGATACGGGCGATGGCCTCGTCGTCCCGAGGGATCGACGGAGGGAGCTTGTCCGCAATGACCTCGATGATGGCGGCGTGGACAAGGGGATCGATGGGGGCTAGCCCTTCGCGCAGTGAGGCTTCCGGATACCACATGCCCTCAATGTTCACCAGCCAACGACCCGTCTCCCGGCCAGCCCTTCCGCCCGGCGCAAAGATTTCACGTGGCGCCATTCCTTGGCCCGGCGCCGTCTCGACCACCTGTGTGCGACCGTCGATGTGGCGTAGCCGCACGTAGTGCCGGCCATCGAGGGCCCACTCCTCGGCGCCCCGCGCAATCGCCTGCGACCCGGTGTCGAGGTCCTTCACGACCAGGTGTTCGAGCGCTGGCGGGAGCAAGGCGCTGTCCTCATCTGCAAGCCGGGCAAGGACACCGTCGTCGACCAGTTGCAACCTGGCAGCCGCTGTCGATAGTGCCAGGTCCACGTCGACGCCCGCATCCGCCAGGCGGTGCTTCTGCGCGGCGGTCAACGACTCGCGCGTGTCGACGAGCGCCAGGCGGAGCAGTGAAAGCTCCTTCACGAGCCGCTTCTGTCGGTCGGGCAACTGCATCGGGTCAATCCAATGCCGATGCATGCGCTCGAGCTCCGGGTGCATCGACCTGGCATCGATGGAATCGGCGAGCATCGTACGGAAGTCCTGTTCCAGACGCGTATCGTCCAGCTCATGCGCGTTGTGAGACGCACGCGTGCTTTCTTCAAGCGCCGCGAAGACCGAACGATAAGTATGCCGGGTAGTGCCCAGGTTGGCGTTGAGCAAAACATACCCGTCGCCGCTTTTGCGCAATCGCAGCGCATTCGGCGGAATCAACTCCGGCGTCATACTGTCACCATTGGCCCCCGCAGCGAACTTGAACGTTCCGTCTTCACCGTAGATCGCGAATGCACGGCGTGTTTGCTTCGCCAGCACCGGCGCCAGCAACTGCAGTTCGAGCGGCGTCCATGGCGTGCCCGTACGGGCTCGAAGCCGGGTCGATAGCGTCTCGATGACGCCCTGCCCAACGGCTGCCAAGGCGATCGGCCCCTGTGGGTGGGCGCCTACCTCGGGCTTGGGCGCCATGGCCAACTCGGCTTCGTTCACTCCGAACTGTCGCAGTATCCTTGCCGCTCGTTCGAACGCCATCGGGTCGCGCGTAATGTATGCCGGTATCAACTGAGCCAGGGTGTTGCCTGCCGGCACGGTGCCGCCCGCGGAATTGGGAAACCGCGGAGGCCTGGTCGGACTGAGGGGATAACCGATGCGGTCGTTGATCCGTTCCGGCGGAACGAAGGAAGGACGATTCATCTGCGCAGGCGCCGTCTCTTCTTCCGCGGTGATGCCCTTCAGCCCATCGAACGCGGCGCCGAGAGGTACGTTGGTCAGGACAGTCGTCGCCGCTAGTTCGAGCCCCGCCTTGCGCTCTTCGGCGGTCCGCCCGTTCACTCCCTGGTCGACGCCCACGCCGACCCCGACGATGCCGCTGCCTACCTGGAACGGGAGAGCCAGCGCGGGTATGTAGCCCAGCGGCGCCATGAGGGTTACCGTCCGGTTGACGGTGGTGCGCCACGCGTCCCAGGTTGTCCGCACCTGCATCCCGGTGTCCTCGCGAAGCCGCGCCTCCGCCTGGTTTCGCATATCCTCGAACAGGCCGCCCTCGATGACGCGGTCGGCACGGTCGACAACGGTTCTGTCGACGTCCCACTTCCCCGTGGCGATATTTTCCAGGCCGTGTCGGACGCCCGTCCAGAACGTGCCGTCCTGGCTGTTGTAGATGCTGAAATGCGAGAGCAGGGCTTCCAGTTTCTGCGGATCTTTCACCTGCTGCAGGACCCATTCGCCCAGGTCTGCTTCGCTGGCGAACACCACGAATGCCTGGTCGCTCCCTGGCACGTACATCACTTCGCTCCCGTCGGCGGCGACGAAACGGACGATGTCGCTCGCGGCATAGCCGTTGATGTCGAACCGCCTGGGCCTGCCCAGGCCAACGGGGGAACCGTTCCGTAGCTGGTCGATGGCGATGGGACCCTCAAGCGGCACCTGCGGGGCTCCTTCGGACATGACCTGCCGGTAGCGCTCCAGGTTCAGTACACCGGCATCCCGCGCGCGCCTGGCCTCCCGGACGAAGTGATAGCGTGCAAGCAGGGGCCACACCCCGCGGTTCTCGTCCCAATAGGTTTCCAGGTCGCGATTCAATGTCGCGACGTAGGGCAGCTGGTCGAACAGACCCGGCGCTCCGAACTTCCCGATGAGGGAGGAAAGCGTGAGCGGGCTTGCGAACGCGCCGGTGAACCCGCCGGTCCGATAGATGCCGAAGGCCTCGTCCAGAGCGCGCGCGTCTTCCCCGACGGTTTCCACCACGCTGCCCTGCGCGAAGAAGGTGTTGTAGATGTATCCGGGGCCTGACCTGCTCCACAGTAACCACCCGAACCTCCTGAAGAAGTCGCCGGCGCTGGTGCTGTGGTATAGGCCTTCCGAGAACGAAAGCACGCCTGGACTCGCTGCGCCGCCCGCGTTGAGACCACCCACGGCATCGGACGCTTCCGCGAAGAACCTGTGCCGCGAAGCGTCGGGAAACGCTTGCATCAGGGCGTCTGTCAGGGAAAGGACATGGTCGGGCTTGCCTTGCGCCCGGTCGGCAACCGAGCCGAAATGCGCGACAACGTACGCGTCGCCGTCGAGGCCCAGCTGCTCGCGGATGAAGGCGCCTGCAGCCATCCTCGCGTCGGGTACCGATGAGCGCCGCGCGCGGTCCGCAAGGGCCTGGAATGTCGCTGCGTCCGTGGCGGTGATAAAGGCGAGTTCGGCGGGAGCCGTGTCGCCAGGTGTTTGCACACCGGCGGGAGGCGCGTTGTCTGCCCGCAGAGGCAAGGACGCCGAGGTCATGGCGGCGGCCAGGAGTCCGCCGGCTATCACGGTTCGCGGAAGTAAGGGGGTGCAAGCCATCGCGGAAACCATTCCATGTAGAGGTGAAGACTGCGAACTGTAGTTTGTCGATGACAACGGCACTGCCGGTGACGCCATGAGCGGCGCGAGGGCGACATCCTGACCGGGCGTCGGACATTGCCAATGCACGGGCAGAGGCATGTCCGGAAAGCCGGCCAATCAAAAATCTTCCACGGAGGTCCTTGGCTCCTTCCCGGCATCCGGCCACAAGCCCGCGGCCGGCAGGTTCGCGACCTCGGCCTTCACGACCTCGGTTCGGAACGTCATGTCGATGGCGGTTTCCGCCAGCGCGTGGATCATCGCCGCAGGCAGGTCCGCGGACGAAGGAACGACGCCGTCGGGCATGACGTCGTAAGGCGGGGAGAAATAGACCGTGTAGTCGCGGCGTGCGGCGCGTGCCTGCAGCCAGTCCAGGCCTGCGTACCGCACCGGCTCGCCGCTTGCGTGGCGGTGCCGCATGTACTCCACATAGGCCGCCTCGGAGATCGGGTCGTTGCGGGGATTCCACAGGTTCGGCCGCACCGTGGTCGCAAGCAGCCGCTCGGTGAACGGCATCGGCGATTCCCACGTGACGTGGCCGTTGTCGTCGACGTGCCTGATCCGGACTCCCGCTACGTCCCATTGCCTTGCGACATCGCGAATCCGCGCGGGGTATTCCGCTGCCGGTGAGCGCACGCCATACATGTCGTCGACGATGACGGTGCCGCCGGGCAGTTCGTGCACCATGCGGCCGCTTCCGTGCACCGCCATGTCGATCGATTCGGGGCCGACCGGCATGACCATGGTGAGCACGTGTTCGGGCATGGCGCCGACCAGCGCGATATGAGCGTCTTCGCGCAGCATTCCCCGCAAGCGGCGAGTGTTCGCCAGCGTCCTGACATGGCGGTCCCCGATGCCGGCTTCGATGAATGCGCTGAGCGGCTGTTCCGCCTGCAGCATTGCGGCGAACGGCGCGGGACCGGGTGAAGGACCGGGCGCGACGGCTCCGGCAGCCACCGGCACCGGCAGGGCGAGACGGTCGTTCGCCTGCATCGACACCACCGTCGCAGGGGACCCGGTGCCGGAACGCTTGGCCGTCACCGGGCGCCCTCCCGCGTCGCGATGGGTAGCGAAAGCCAGCCGCCGCTTCGATACCGGATGCTCCACCTTGACCTCCAGTCCGCCGTCGGCGGCCACGTCGATACCGGTGAGCGACGTGCGCACGAACCGCAGCAGGGGTTGCGGAATGGTGTCCACGACACGCTGCACGTTCGCGAAGTCGTCGTCCACCTCTCCAGGCCAATGCGCTGCGACTGCCGCCAGGGCCTCGGCATGCTCGCCGGGATCAAGCGGCGTGAACCCTTCGCGCCACGTTTCTTCCGGCAGCCACATACCGCCCATCTCTACCACGTGCCATCCCGTGCGGCGATCCGCGCCATCACCGAGGGCCAGCACCTCGCGGTAGCGGTCGGGGCGATCCGGCCCGGTTTCCACCACTTGTATGCGTCCGTCCAGGTGACGCAGCCGCACGTACTGGCGCGTTCCGTCGCTCCATTGTTCCGTCTCGTTGCGTCTGGCCTGCGCCACGACGAGCGGGTCCTTCACCAAGAGGTGATCGAAGCCCGCCGGCAACAAGCTGCTCTCGGCTTCCACGGCAGCCGGCAGCAGAGCGATCCCTTCCCCACGCACGCCCTGCGCTACGTCGCGCAACCAGCTCCGCTGGTCCGGCGTGAGCGGCTCGTGCCGATCGACCAAGGCGTGGCGTAGCCGGGAAAGGCGCCTTACGAGTTGTTTTTCCCTTTGCGTACGGGCAACGGGCTCCAGCCATGTCCGGTGCATGCGCTGCAACTCGCCGCGCGTCGACCTCGCGTCGAGCGCGTTGGCCAGCGCACCGCGGAACGCCGCTTCCCGTAGCGCCGGCGTTGCGGGCGCTTCATCGGTACCGGGCGGCAGGTTCTCGGCCACCGCGGCGAACACGGAAGGAAACTCCGCTTGCACGTCGGATTGCAGCGGCGATAGGGCGTAACCGTCCCCGTGGCGGCGCAGATGGAGCGCGTTGGCAGGAACACGGCTGGCCGGAAAGTCCGTCCCATCGGGGGACACGCCAAGATGGAACCGTCCGTCGGGGCGATACAGCGCGAGAGGCCGCCCGGCCTGCTTTGCGATCATGGGTGCGATCAAGGCCACCTCCCGGGCGCTCCAAAGGGTGCTTGCCGGATCGCGAAGGCGTGCGGGCAGCGTTTCGATGAACCCATGCCCGAGCGCGATGGCCAGCAACGGCTTCGCTTCCACGTCGTCGTGGACGAGATATTCCTGGGCAAGCATCGATTCGGACACGCCGAATTGCGCCAGTATGTTGCCCGCGCAGTGCAGCGTCGCCGGGTCCGCGGTGGTTTCGCGCTTGACGATTTCGGAAAGCACGCTGCCTGCAAGGTAGCCCTCCCCACCGAAGGCGAGGAGCCAGTTGCCGTTCTCCTGCCGCTCCACGCGCGGGCCCAGGGAGCCGTCTTGCAAAACGAGGCGGTAGCCGCCGCCATCGGAAGCGACGCGTACCGTGCGCAACCCACGCCCTCGGATCACCACCTGCACGAAGCGCGCATTGTCATGGACGAAGACACCGTCCGAGCGCAGGGCCGCATCCGCCGCCAGCCGCACGGTATGGCGCTCCGCATCGGCACCGACCCAGAGGGAAAGCCTGCCGTTGCGACCGCGATAAATCCTGTTCGCGAGGTCGACCGGCCACGCGGGAGGCATCCTCGGCGACAGGGGATAGCCGATGCGGCCGTTGACCCTTTCCGGAGCCATGAAGAAAGGATGCTCGCCTGCCAGGTGTCCACCGAACGCCACGCCCAGGGGGACGTTTTCGACCAGCGTGGACAACGCGTTTTCCACGCCTGCCTTCCTGTCCCCGGATGTCCGGCCATCCCTCCCCTGCTCCACACCTAGCCCGGCTTCGACGAGACCTGTCGTCGCCTGAAACGGAACAGCCAGGGGAGGCGCGTAGCCGAGGGGCCCCAGGAGGGTGATCGTGCGATGGATGGTGCCTCGCCATGCCTCCCATGCGTTGCTCACTTGCATCCGTGCGTCGTTGCGCAGCCGCCCTTCGACCTGCGCGCGCATATCTTCGAAAACGTCGCCTGCAATGGCCGCGTCGTTGCTATCCACTGCACGCCCGCCGACCTGCCATTGCCCGTTTGCGATTTTTTCCAAGCCCGTCCTCACCCCGGTCCAGAACACACCGTCCTGCGTGTCGTAGATCGAAAAATGCGAGAGCAGTGCGTCCAGCTTCTTCGGATCCCTGGCCTGCGCGAGCGTCCACTCCCTGAGTTCGCGCTCGCTTTCCACCGCGACGAACGCCGGATCGCCGCCCGCAACGTACAGCACCTCGCTTCCATCCGGTGCAAGGAAGCGGACCATGTCGCTGGCAGCGTAGCCGTTGATGTCGAAGCGCCGGGCCTCTATGCCCCCAGCTGGCGACGACGGCGCCAATTGATTCAAGGCAAGCGGTCCGGTCAACGGTGCGAGCGGCGCTCCGCCCTGCATCGCCAGTTCGTAGTGAGCCCGGTCGAGCACCCCGGCATCCAAGGCAAGTCGCGCGCGATGAATGAATTCGTATCGCGCGATGACTGGCCAGTGTCGCCGGTTCGTTTCCCAATAAGCGTCCAGGGCCGCGACAAGCTTCGTTACATACGGCAGTTCCGCGAACGCGGCCGGTGCGCCGAACCGCTCGATCAGCTGCGAAAGACGAATGCTGCTGGCGTATGCGGCGCTGTAGCCACCCACGGCATACACACCGAAGGCTTCATCCAGCGACCGCGCATCCTCCGCTACGGTGTCGATCACGTTTCCCCTGCCGACGAATGTGTTGTAGACGTAACCCGGGCCTGTCCTGCTCCACAGGAACCTGCCCAGCGAGACGAAGACATGCTTCGCGTCCCCGGCGTGAATCAGGCTGTCGACCAGTGGCACGACGCCGGGGCTCGCGCTTCCCCCGGCATTGAGGCCCCCTACCGTGTCCGAAAACCCGGCGAAAAAACTGTGCCGCGAGTGGTCGGGAAACGCTTCCATCAAGGCATCGGTGAGCCGGATCGCACTGTCGGGAGTACCTCGCGCGCGGTCCCCGGGAGTGGCGAAGTGCGCCACAACGTGGCGGTCCGAATCGATCCCCCACTCCTTGTCGATGAAGGATTTCGCGACCGACCTGGCATCCGGCAAAGGGGACGCATTCGCACTTGCCACCATGGCCCGAAAGGCGTCCACGTCGGCCGACGTGACGAACTGCGGCGCCACGGGGGACACGCCGACCCTGCCTGGAACCTCCACCGCATACGTCGCGCCTTGCCCGCTCCCTTGCCCGGCGTGGACGACGGAACAGATCGCTACGGCACCCGAGATGGCGACGCGCTTGAAAAAATGTGTGGCGATGGCGGCAGAAGACATGCGTATCCAACACGAGGACAAAGCCCGCCACCGTAGTACGCCGCGGCCCACAGCTCTGCCGGCCGACGCCGAGCCACACGGAGCGCAACCGACGAAACTCGCGTCGGTCAGTGACCCGGGATGCGCCACGCGTTGCACGCACGGAACACCGCGGTGGGTAATTCCTCAAAAAAATTACACAATGGAGGAATCGACCCGAAGGAACCTCCCATGCCCGCCTCGTTCCCCGCGCGCCTTCTTCTCGCCTTGGTGGCGGCTGCTCCGTTGGCAACCCCTGCGAAACAGGACTGGACCACTCCGGCCGAGGCATCGTCGTTCCATACCACGCCGTCCTACGCTGACACGGAGGCTTACCTGCGCCGCTTGTCTGCTGCCGCACCGGGCAGCCTGCGCGTGGAAACCTTCGGCACTACACCGGAGGGGCGCCCGATGACGGTGGTCATCGCGGCGACGGACGGTGATCTCACGCCCGAGCGTGCACGTGCCGCCGGCAAGCCGGTGGTGCTGGTGCAAGCGGGCATCCATCCGGGCGAGATCGAAGGCAAGGACGCGGGCCTCATGCTGCTGCGCGCCTTCGCCGTCACGAGCAAGCTGCCGCACCTCCTGGACCACGTGGTGCTCGTCTACATCCCCGTGTACAGCGTGGACGGCCACGAAAACTCCGGTAAGTATTTCCGTATCAACCAGAATGGCCCGGAGGAGATGGGCTTCCGTGGCCAGTCGCAGTACCTCAATCTCAACCGCGACTACGTAAAGGCCGACGCTCCGGAAACCCGCGCATGGCTGAAGCTCTGGAACACGTGGCGGCCCGACCTGCTTGTGGACATCCATACGACCGATGGTGCGGATTATCAGCCCGACCTCACCTGGTACGCCGAAGACCCGCACAAGCTGCCGCCGTCCATCGCCGCATGGCAGCAACAGGCGTATGCGCGCGAAACGATGCCGCGCTTCGAGAAGCTTGGGCACATGGCCTCGCCTTACCTGGAATTCCGCGACGGGCGTGACATCACCAAGGGCATCGAGAACTTCGGCTCCGGGCCGCGCTTTTCGACCGGCTATGCCGCGATCCGCAACCGCGCCGGGCTACTGATCGAAACGCATATGCTGAAGCCGTACGAAGTGCGCGTGCGGGCCAGCTACGACGTCGTGCGCAGCGTGCTCGAGGTGGTGGGCAAGCAGCCCAAGGCGCTGCTCGACGCTTCCCGGGAAGCGGATGCGTGGGCTGCCTCCCTCTCGGCGAAACCGGATGCCTCGCTTCCGGTGACCTTCAAGCAGGATCCCACCCCAAAGCCGTTCACGCTGAAGGGTTATGCGTTCACGCAGACCCATAGCGACGTGTCGAACGATACCTGGGTGCGCTACGACCCTACGAGAAAGAAAACCTACGAGATCCAGAGCTGGAACGACCTGCTACCGAATGTTTCCGCGCCGCTTCCCGCCGCCTGGGCCATCCCGCCACAGTGGACGGTGCTGATCGACCGCCTGGATGCGCACGGCATTCCCTATACGCGGCTTGCCGCAGCGACGAAGGTGGATGTCATGCGCGATGACATCACTGATCCGAAGTGGAGCGACAAGCCCTTCGAAGGGCACCACATGCTGAAGGACGCGGCCATTGCGCCGGTCAAGGAGGGCATGGCGCTTCCCGCCGGCACGGTGATCGTGCGCGCCGATAACGCCGACGCCGTGCTCGCGCTCAACCTGCTCGATGCCCGTGCGCCGGACTCGCTGCTGCGTTGGGGTTACCTCGACGCCGTTTTCGAGGCGAAGGAATACGGTGAGCCCCGTGTCCTCGAGGCGCTGGCGCGCACGATGATGGCGAAGGATCCGTCGTTGCGGGCCGAGTTCGAGCAAAAGCTGAAAAATGATCCGGCGTTCACGGGCAACGCGCGGGCACGCCTGATGTTCTTCTTCGAGCGCAGCCCCTGGTACACGGCGCAGAAGGTCGGCGCCTATCCGGTCGTGAGGCTGGACGCGGCGGCACTCGAAAGCCTGCCGCGGTAGGAACGCGCGCAAGGCGCGCTCCTACACCACCTCAAAGGGACGCATCATTTCGTTCGCTTCGTGCTCCGCGAGGTGGCAGTGCCAGGCGTATCGCCCCGCGTAGCCATCGAACGTGGCGACGATACGGGTGACCATGCCGGGATAAGCCTGCACCACGTCTTTCCATCCCCTCTCGTGCGGCGGCGGTTCCTGGGCCGGACCCAGGAATCGCAGCGTCTTCTTCGCCATGTATTCGTCGACGTCGTAGGGACGGCGGTCGAGGATCTGGAAACGGACGAGGTGGAGGTGGATGGGATGCGTGTCCTCGGTGAGGTTCACTAGGCTCCAGGCTTCCGTGCTGCCCAGCTTCACCGTTTCCGTTACGGGGTCGTGCCAACGCTTTCCGTTCAGCAGCATCAGCATCGGCGTTGCCACGCAGTCGCTGTATTCGTCCAGCGTGAGCTCGCGCGTGGTTTTCACGCTGGCCTCCGTCACCCGCGGCACGTCGCGCAACACCTGCGGCACGCGACTGTCGTCGCGCACCTGGCCGTCGCCGACCGCGAAACGCATGAGCGGCATCGCGTCATTCATGAGGTCGGCGGAGCCGCCGCGAAGTCCCGCGAAGTCGACCACGATGTCGGCGCGCTCGCCGGGGGCGAGGAAGATCGACGTCATGCCGGCCGGCGACGCAAGCAGTCCCTGGTCGGAGCCGATGACCTGGAACGCACGGCCATCGCGAAACCTCAGGTGGTAGAAGCGACCGTTGGCCGCGTTGAGCACGCGCAAGCGGTAACGTCTCGCCTGCACGTCCGCGCGCGGCAGGATCGTGCCGTTCACCAGCGTGACGTTACCGAAGAACTCGGGCACCCATGGCGCCTTCGCATCCCCCGAGTCCGGGTAGTAGAGACGGCCGTCCTCGCGCAACAGGCGGTCGGCCAGCACCAGCGGCAGTTCCTGCTCGCCGGACGGCAGACCCAGGGAAAGCTCGTGTTCGTCGCGCAACAGGTACAGGCCCATGAGCCCTGCGTACATGTTGAGGCGGTTTATGCCCATCGCATGGTCGTGGTACCAAAGCGTGGCGGCATCCTGCGCATTCGCGTAGTGGTGCCGGCGCGATGTGCCGGGAACGTACCAGTCCTCGGGAAAGCCATCGTCCTTGCGTGGCACCTTGGCGCCATGCAGATGCACGATCGCACGTACTTCGGGCTTGTCGGCCTCCGCGCCGCAGATAGCGTGGTCGACGGGAAGGAAATGCTTCGACGGCAGCGCGTTCTCCCACAGCACGTCGACCGGCTGTCCACTGCGTGCCTCGATGGTGGGCCCCGGATAATGGCCGCCATAGGTCCATAGCGTGGTGGGCGGCAGGTCGCGGTGCAGCTTCTGCGCGCTCTCGGCCATGCGCACGCGCAACGCCATGCCGCGCTCCGCACGCAACACGGGCGGCAACGACAGGGGGTCGACGAACGGAGCAAGCTTCGCAGGATCGACAAGGCCAGGCAGCTGCGTGACATCGCCCATGGCGTGCATGCAGAGGTCGTTGCCCACCTTCCCCGTGGTGGCAGCCTTCATGGCATGCATGTCGTGCGCGAACAGCCGCGACGGGATCCATCCCGCCGCGGCCGTCCAGCCCACCGTCGCCAGGAAGCGGCGGCGATCAACCATGCCCTGCGTTCCCGAAGGGCCAGAAAGGCCATCCGCTGCCGCGCTTCGGCTGCCCCGTCGTTTCGTCCAGGATCAGCTTGCGATCGAAGAGCCGCGGCAGGAAGAAATCGAACATGCGATCCAGGCGCCCTGCTTGCGCATCGCTGGATCCGCCACCGATGCGGGTGCCGTCAAGCCAGTTGTCCTCGATGAAGCGCGTGACGGAGCTCTGGTCGGTGACCGTGTGGTCGACCATGTTCTCGCGCGCCCAGGGCGACACGACCAGCAGCGGGAGACGCGGGCCGAAGCCGCAGCGGCCCTGTGCCGGCGTCTTGCCATCCAGGCCGGGCAGCGTATCGCGACCCTTGCACACGCCGTCGCCGTCCAATGCATCGGTGCTGCCGCGGGATGCATTCACGTGCGGCGGTTCCTGGTGGTCGTACCAGCCGTCGGAATCGTCGTAGGCGATGACGACCGCGGTGCTCCGCCACTCGTCGCTCTGTTGCAAGGTGTTGATCACGTGCACGATGAACGCCTGCTCGTCGAGCGGATCGGAATAGCCGGCGTGACCGTCCTGGTATTCGGAGGCCTTCAGGAAGCTCACCGCGGGGAGGTTGCCCGCGTCCAGCGCGTCGTAGAAGTCCTGGATGTCGTACTGGTGGTTCGCCGCGTCGCCGCTGTGCCCGATGGCCGCGATCGATGCCGGGCGCGCGTGCGTGGGGTTGGCCGTGGACGGGTAGTACTGGAAGGGCGCGTGGTGCGGGCTGTAATCCTTCGAGGCGTTGTTGGTCACCTTCGAGAGCGTGCGCCGCGAACACCCGGTGCTTCCGTCGGGATTGACGCGGGTAAGGTCGAAACCGCCCTGGAACCAGCCCCAGGTGACGCCGCGGTCGTTGAGCAGGTCGCCGATGTTGCGGCCGCCCATGGTCACCTGGCTTGCGGTGGGGGACGAGCAGACGTCGCCGATGGGATCCGGATCGCCGATCATCGTCAGGCCGCCATTCCCGTCGTCGGTCGTGGCACCGGTGCCGTTCAACGTCGCTGTTACGCCGGCGGTCTGGCCGGCGATGAGGTTCACGGCGCCCGGCGACGACGGACCGAAGGTGGTGCCATAGCTGCTGTCGCTCATGGCGAAGTTCTGCGCGTAGTTCCAGAGCGCGGTGACGGTATTGCCGTCGTAGTACCCCATGACCTGGCCCTTGCCTTCCTCGGCCGGATCGCCTCCGGGCAAGGTCTCGCCTACCCCGGTGTACAGCGGGAAGAGGTCCATCTTGCCGCCGTTGAAAGCCCGTTGCTCGGCGGTATAGCCGTGGTCCTGGTCAGCCGTGGCCGCCTGGGCCCGGGTCAGGCGGAAGGGATTGATCGCCCCGTCACCGTTGTCGGCATTGCCGGCGTTGGGATTCTTCGTAAGCAACCGGTGCGAGAGTCCATTCACCGGCGGCGTGAAGGGCCGCGCGTAGAACGCCGGCTCGCCCTGCGGATTCGCGGCATAGGGATAGGTGCCGAAATAGTGGTCGAAGGAAACGTTCTCCTGGAAGATCACGACCAGGTGCTTGATGGGCGTGGCGGTACGCGGACCGCCGTGCCCACGGCCGGCCTGGCCGAAGCCAGCCGCGTCGGCGGCGGTGTCCGGGCCGGCCTGGTGCGCGCCCACGATGGACGCGGCGGATAAGGTGAGCACGCAGGCAATGCCCGCGGCCAGTAGCTTGCGCATGACGGATGCTCCTCGTAATGGGATCGATGGCTTGGCCCTGGGCCGCATCCCCTGTCATGCGGTCACCGCAGGCTACGAACCGGTCATGACAGCCAGGGGACATTGCTCGCGAGTTATTGCGAAATGTCGCCAACCATGACTTTCGTCACACTCGGCCCTGCGCGGTGGCCGCAGCCGCTATGCTCGAACCCCTGCGGCGCCGGGGGCGCCGTTCAGTCACCAGAACGAGGGACATCCATGACGAAGCAGTATCTGAAGCCGCTGGCACTTGCGCTCAGCGTGGTGCTCGCCGGCACGGCGTGCAGCAAGCACAACGACGGCGACACCGCGGCGCCGGGGGGCAACCAGCCGTCTCCGGCATCCACCGCGGCACCCGCTACCAGCGGCACCGCCGCCACCGCCGCACATGCCGGCCCCTCGTTCAATATCGCCGACCTCGACACCGGGATCGACGCCTGCAACGACTTCAACGGCTTCGTCAACGCCAAGTGGGTGGCCGCCAACCCGATCCCCGAAGACCGCACCCGCTGGGGCGCCTTCGACCAGCTGGCCGAAAACAGCCTCAACACCCAGCACGACATCGTCGACGCGATGGACAAGGGTGCCGCCAACGCGAAGGCCGGCTCCATCGAGCAGAAGATCGGCCTGCTTTACCGCTCGGGCATGAACGAAGACGCCATCGAGAAGGCCGGCGTCGAGCCCCTGAAGCCCGAACTGGCCAAGATCGACGCGCTCAAGAGCTCGCAGGACATCGTCGACTTCCTCGATGCCAGCTTCAACGAAGGCAACGGCTATGTCTTCGGCTTCGGCTCCGGCGCCGACTTCCAGAACGCGAAGACCCAGATCGGCTACGCACAGCAGGACGGTCTGGGCCTGCCCACCCGCGACTACTACACCGATCCGAAGCAGGCCGACAACCGCAAGGCTTACCTCGCTTACATCGTCAAGACCCTGACGCTCGCCGGCGTGCCCGAAGCCGACGCGAAGAAGCAGGCGGACGACGTGATGAAGTTCGAAACCCAGCTCGCCGCCGCCTCGCTGGCGCCGGTGGAATTGCGCGCACCGGAGAACCAGTACCACTTCGTCTCCGTCGCCGAGGCCGACAAGCTCACGCCGCACTTCAATTGGGAGAAGTTCTTCGCCGCCCAGGGCGTGACCGTCGACAAGGGCTTCTCGCTCTCGCAGCCGAAGTTCTTCAAGGAGTTCGACAAGATGCTGGCGTCCACGCCGGTATCTACGTGGCAGGCATACCTACGTTTCCACGCCATCGACAGCGCGTCGCCGTACCTGTCGAAGTCCTTCCAGGACAACAAGTTCGACTTCTACGGCAAGACCCTCGCCGGCCAGCCGCAGCAGAAGCCGCGCTGGAAGCGCGTGCTCGGCACGGTCAACAGCTCCATGGGCGAGGCCCTCGGCCAGCTCTACGTGGCCAAGGTGTTCAAGCCGGAAGCCAAGCAGCGCGCCAACGAACTGGTCGACAACGTGCGCAACGCCCTCAAGGCGCGCATCGAGAAGCTCGACTGGATGAGCGACGAGACCAAGCAGAAGGCCATCCAGAAGTGGAACACCTTCCTGCCGAAGATCGGCTATCCGGACAAGTGGCGTGACTGGTCGGGCCTGGACATCAACGGCGAGGACTATTTCGCCAATGTCGAAGCTGCCAGCAAGTTCAACTACCACTACGACATCGCGAAGATCGGCAAGCCGACCGACCGCCTCGAGTGGGGCATGACGCCGCAGACGGTCAACGCCTACTACAACCCGACCGACAACACGATCAACTTCCCGGCCGCCATCCTGCAGCCGCCGTTCTTCGACGCCAACGGCGACGACGCGATCAACTACGGCGGCATCGGCGCCGTGATCGGTCACGAAGCCAGCCACGGCTTCGACGACGAGGGCAGCCAGTTCGACGGCGAAGGCAACAACAAGAACTGGTGGACCAAGGAAGACCGCGCCAAGTTCGACGAACGCGCCGGCAAGCTGGTGGCGCAGTTCAACGAATACGCGCCGATCAAGGACCACCCGGACCTGCACGTCAACGGAAAGCTCACCCTGGGCGAGAACATCGCCGACCTCGGTGGCCTCAACGTCGCTTACGACGCGCTGCAGGAAGCCCTGAAGAAGAATCCGCAGGAAGCCCAGCAGAAGATCGACGGCTACACCCAGGACCAGCGTTTCTTCCTGAACTGGGCCCGCGTGTGGCGCGGCAGCGTCCGCGAGAAGCAGGCGATGCTGTACCTCAATGTCGATCCGCACGCACCGGCCTCGCTGCGCGCCATCGGCGCGCCGTCGAACATGGAAGCGTTCGCCTCGGCGTTCCAGTGCAAGCCGGACGCGAAGATGATCCGCGCCGCCGACAAGCAGGTGAAGATCTGGTAAGCACGACGTTCCCGTCGTGACGGTGACGACGAGGGCGCCGCACTTGCGTGCGGCGCCTTTTTTTGTCCTTCGCCGATACAATTGCAAATCGTTCTCATTAAAATTACGATACGTGCTCAGACGGGTCCCGTGCCCGCGCACCGCCTCTTCCAGGGACACATGGAATCCTTTCCTTCGCGCCACGCCGTGGCCTGCGATGGAGGCGCTTGCGCGAACGAAGGCCGTTTCCCTTCTTTCGTCACCGCACAAGGAATTGATCCATGGCCTTCATCAAGAGCCGCAAGCACGCCGCCCCCGCGGTGCGCAGCATGGGCGCCGCCGTACTCCTCGGCCTGGCCCAGGGTGCCGCCGCCACCGACCTGCCCGCCGACACTGCCGCGCCGCCGCAGCAGGCAAAGGTCAACGACGCGCAGGCGCTGCCTGGGTTGAAGGTGGAAGCCGAACGCTCCAGCGACTATCGCGTGGACAAGGTGTCCTCGCCCAAATTCACCCAGCCTCTGCTCGACACCACGCAGACCATCCAGGTCATCGGCAAGGAGCTGATCCAGCAGCAGGGCGCCACCACGCTTACCGAGGCACTGCGCAACAGCCCGGGCGTGGGCACCTTCTTCGTCGGCGAGAATGGCTCGACCAACACCGGCGACTCCATCTACATGCGCGGATTCGACACGTCCGGCAGCATCTTCGTCGACGGCGTGCGCGACCTCGGCACCGTGTCGCGCGACGTCTTCAATATCGAGCAGGTGGAAGTCACCAAGGGGCCGGACGGCACCGAATACGGCCGCACGGCCCCCACCGGCGCGGTGAACCTCGTCACCAAGCAACCCGTCCTGGGTAATGGCGTCTCCGGTTCCGTGCAGGTCGGCAGCGGCCAGCGCCGCCGCGCCACCGCCGACTGGAACCAGGCCATGGGCAACGACGCGGCTTTCCGCCTCAACGTCATGGGCCAGGAAAGCGGCGTCTACGGCCGCGACCAGGTCGAGACCAACCGCTGGGGCATCGCACCGTCGCTTGCCTTCGGCCTCGGCACACCCACGCGCGTCTATCTGAACTACCTGCACATCAAGCAGAACAACGTGCCCGATGGCGGTGTGCCCACGATCGGTCTGCCCGGCTACAGCAGTCCCGACGGCCGGGGTTTCCTCAACGACGCCGGCAAGGTCGACCGCGACAATTTCTACGGCACCAGCCAGGACCACGACCATGTCACGCAGGACATGTTTACCGTGATCGTGGAGCACGACTTCAACGACACGCTGGCGCTGCACAACACGACGCGCGTGGGGCGCACCGCGCAGGACTACCTGCTCACGGCATTCATGGGATCGGCGGCCAACCTGCGCACGCCCGATCCCACCGATCCGTCCACCTGGACCATCGCGCGCAGCAACCCGACCTTCAAGCACCAGTCGAACCGCATCGCCACCAACCAGACCAACCTCACCGCGTCGATCGGTACCGGAGCCATCACGCAAGATATCAGTGCGGGTATCGAACTGACGCAGGAGCGTGCCCGCACGATCGGCATGGGTCCGCTGGGCGGCAGCACCTGGCCCGCGGCGAACCTGTACCGGCCCTACTCCGGCGTCGGCGGCCTGCGCTACGGCGAGACCGGCGCCACCAGCCAGGGCAAGACCAATACGGCCGCGGCCTATATCTTCGACACCGTGAAGTTCGGCGAGCACTGGCAGGTCAACGCCGGCGTGCGCCTCGACCACTACAAGACCGACTTCAACAGCTCCGTGGTATGCGGCGGCCGCGGCGCACCTGTCTGCGGCCCCCTCCCCACGGGAAGCATCGTGCCGGGTGTGGATGCGAAGAAGAGCGACAACCTCGTCAATTACAAGGTAGGCGTGCTCTACAAGCCGGTGTCGAACGGCAGCATCTACGTGAACTTCGCGCAGTCGCAGGAACCGCCGGGCGGCAATACCCTCACCTTGTCCTCGTCGGCGAACAGCGCCGACAACCCGAACTTCGACGCGCAGAAGGCGCGCACTGCCGAGATAGGCACGAAGTGGGACCTGCTCGGCGAAAAGCTGCTCCTCACCGCGGCGCTCTATCGCACCACGGTCACCAACGAGCTGGTGCAGGACCCCACCGACCTCCTCTACTACCAGGTGGGGAAGAAGCGCGTGCAGGGTGTGGAAATCTCCGCGCTGGGCAAGCTCACTGACGACTGGGCCGTGAGCGCGGGTTTCACGACGATGGACGCCACGGTCGAGAAAGGCGCGGGCGTCACGGCCACCGGTTCGGACGACCTGGCTTACACCCCGAAGCGCGCCTTCACCGCCTGGACCACGTACCACCTGCCCTTCGATCTCACGCTGGGCGGCGGAGCGCGTTACTCCGGCGAACTCCAGCGCGGAACCGACGGCGCCGTGGGCACACCGGCCTATACGAAGGCCTACTGGGTGTTCGATGCGATGGCCAGCTATCCGGTCAACCGGCACCTCGACATCCAGCTGAACGTGTACAACCTGTTCGACAAGCGCTACGTCGCGGCCATCAACAAGAGCGGCTACCGCTACACTCCGGGCACGCCCCGCTCAGCCATGCTCACCGCCAACGTCCGCTTCTGACCGACCTGAGGAACCCGCCATGCTGATGCACATCCCGGATGTCCTGAGCAAGGAACAGATCGCCGGAATGCGCGCCGCCATGGCGGATGCCGAATGGACCGACGGCCGCCAGACCGTCGGTCCACAGGGCGCCATGGTGAAACGCAACCTGCAGCTGCCCGAGGCGTCGGCGCTGCGTCGGGAGATAGGCGCGATCGTCGTTGGCGCCCTCGCCCGCCATCCGCTTTACCACGCGGCCGTGCTGCCCCTGCGCACGCTTTCACCGCGATTCAATCGCTACGAAGGCGGCGGAGAATACGGCTTCCACATCGACGGCGCGGTGATGTCCACCGGCGATGCGGACACGCATGTGCGCAGCGACATCTCCTGCACGCTCTTCCTCAGCGAGCCCGAGGAATACGACGGCGGCGAACTCATCGTCAGCGACACTTACGGCGAGCACGAGGTGAAGCTGCCGGCGGGTGACGCCATCGTGTATCCATCGTCCAGCCTGCACCGCGTCACGGCCGTGACACGCGGGGTCCGCATCGCGTCGTTCTTCTGGGTACAAAGCATGGTGCGCGACGATGGCGCGCGCCGGCTGCTGCTGGAAATGGACACGGCCATCCGCACACTCTCGGCAAGCGGTGCCGACCAGGCGGCTGTCCTGCAATTGAGCGGTGTCTACCACAACCTGTTGCGGCGTTGGGCCGAAACATGAATGCGCCGAGCTGGCAATGGCCCCGCGGGAAGCAGGCTGTAAGGGCTTCGTGCAACGGAAGGTAGCGAGGGGAGGCCCCGGGAGCGGATAATTGGCGCCCCCTTGATGTCCCGGCACCCCAAAAGCATGTTCCAACCCGGTCAACGCTGGATTTCCACCGCCGAGCCCGAGCTCGGCCTCGGCACCATTCTTCGCGTGGAAGGACGCAGCGTGCAGGTGCTGTTCGCCAAGTCCGGCGTCCTTCGCCCCTATGCCGCCGACAGCGCTCCGCTGATCCGGGCCGAGTTTCGCGCTGGCCAGCGCGTTTCCGGCAAGGGCATCGCCTTCCTGGTGGAACGCATCGAGGAACGCGAGGGCCTCTTCATCTATCGCGGCGAAGGACGCGAGCTCGAGGAAGGCCAGCTCGACGACGAGCAGGCCTTGTCGCAGGCGGACGACCGCCTTATCGGCGGCCGCACCGACCCCAACGACCGCTTCGACCTCCGTTTCGAGGCAATGCGCCGCCGCGCCGAAGCACGCCGTTCCCCCGCCTGGGGCCTCGAGTCCGCACGCATCGGCCTCGTGCCGCACCAGCTGCGCGTGGCCGGCATTGCCGCCGCACGCCGGCCGCCACGCGTACTGCTTGCCGACGAGGTCGGCCTTGGCAAGACCATCGAAGCCGGCATGATCCTGGCGCGGCAGCTCGCCACCGGCCGCGCCGGCCGTGTGCTCGTGCTGCTGCCGGAAACCCTTGTATACCAATGGTTCGTGGAATTGCTGCGCCGCTTCAACCTCTCCTTTTCCATCTTCGACGAAGAGCGCTGCGAAGCCATCGAAGAGGCCAACGATGGGCGCAATCCGTTCGAGGACGAACAGCTGGTCATCGCGGATTTTGCGTTCCTGGAAGGCTCGCCGAAGCGCGCCGCGCAGGTGGCCGAAGCTGGCTGGGACCTCATCGTGGTCGACGAGGCGCACCACCTCGAATGGACGCCTGAAGGTGCAAGCCCGCGGTACCGGCTGGTGGAGGAACTGGCATCGGCTACGCCCGGGGTCATCCTGCTGACCGCCACGCCCGAGCAGTTGGGGCGCGCCGGACATTTTGCGCGGCTGCGCCTGCTCGATCCCCAGCGCTATGCCGACCTCGACGCCTACCTTGCCGAAGCCGAGGGCTATACCGCGCTCTCCGATATCGCCACGACGCTCGCGGACGGCAAACCGCTCGATGCCTCACAGCGCGCGACCCTCGCGGCGCGCTTCAAGGGCGACCGCGAACTGGCGGCGCTCCTCGCACGCGACGACGCCAGTGCGGAGCTCCTCGCCGCGCTCATCGACCGTCACGGCACCGGCCGCGCCATGTTCCGCAATCGCCGCGCCGGCATCGGCGGATTCCCACGGCGCATGCCTGACATCGTGGCGCTCGATCCGTCCACGCTCGACGCCGGGCGCCGCGAGGCGTTGCTCGCGGAATTCCGCTCGGACATCCAGCAACCGCCGGCGGCGCTCGAATTCGATTACGCGAACGATCCGCGCCTCGCCGCGCTGATCGGCCTCCTCGACGCGCACCCCGACGACAAGTTCCTCCTCATCTGCCGCAGCCAGGCCAAGGTGATGGCGATCGAGGACGCATTGCGCACGAAGAGCGGCGTCGGCGTCGCGCGCTTCCACGAAGGGCTGGGCATCGTGCAGCGAGACCGCAACGCGGCCTTCTTCGCGCAGCCCGACGGCGCCCGCCTGCTGCTGTGCTCGGAGATCGGTTCGGAGGGACGCAATTTCCAGTTCGCCCACCGCCTGGTGATGTGGGACCTGCCGCTGGATCCGGACCTGCTTGAACAGCGCATCGGCCGTCTCGACCGCATCGGCCAGAAGCATGACATCGTCATCCACGTACCGGTGCTGCAACAGAGCGCGCAGCACGTGCTGGCACGCTGGTACGACGAAGGCCTGGACGCGTTCCGAACAAGTCCCGCGGACGGCCGTGAACTGCTGCGCCGCTTCGGCGGCCTGCTTTCCTCGCTCGCCGACGCGCATGCACGCGAGGACGACGACCGCGACCAGGAACTCGACGCGCTCATCGCCGAAACGCGCGGCGCGCACGAGGAACTGTCCGCGCTGATCCATGCCGGGCGCGACCACCTGCTCGAACTGGCCGCCAGCCGCGATCCGCATGCCGGCGACCTGGCCGGCAGCTTTGCCGCCGAAGACGACGACGCGCTGCGCGACCTCTTCGTGCAACGCCTGTTCGAAACCTACGGTGTGCACACGGAAGAGCTCGCGCGCGGCATCGTGCTGCTCGATCCGCAATACCTGTCCACGGACGGCTTGCCCGGCTTCGCCGATGGCCCGACATCGGTCACCTTCTCGCGCGACATCGCCCTGTCCCGGGAAGACCTGCCCCTGCTCCGGCTCGACCATCCGATGGTCGCCGCAGCGGTGGATCTTCTCGTTTCCGGCGAGGACGGCAACGCCGCCTTCCTCGTCGACGACGCCCTGCCCGTGCGCACCGCGTTGTTGCAGGCCGTGTTCGTGCTCGAGGTCGTTGCCGACCGCGCGCTCGACGCCGACCGCTTCCTGCCGGCCACGCCGCTCATGCTGACGGTCGACACCAAACTGAGCGAACGTGCGCAGTTCCGTCCCAGCGACGTGGCGCTCCGGCGCGCGGCCGACCGGAATATCGAGGTGCCGCGTTACCGCAAGTTCCTGTCCAAACTCGTTCCGCCGATGCTGGAGCGTGCGCAGGACCTCGCCGCCGCGCGCGCCGATGTGCTCAAGGCCGAGGCGACGGCCGCGGCACGCACCGAACTGGACGCCGAGCATGCCCGACTGGTGGCCCTGCACTCCGTCAATCCGTCCATCACGGACGAGGAAGTGGATGCCATCGCCGCCGAGCGCGACGCCCTGCTGGCGGCGATCCCCGACGCGCGACTGCGCCTGGACGCAGTGCGCTTCGTGGTGAGCCCGGACTTCCTCGCATTGCGCTGAGTCCGGGCCTCGCACTCACATGACGGGTGGTGAGCCGGGTGGCGCCATGACCTGTACCGCCGTCTTCGCGAGTTCGTACAACGTCGTCGCGGCGGCGTCGGTCGCAGGCGGCGCATCCCACGTTGGCATCACGTCGAAGGGTTTGGCGAAATAGCTCATATAGTCGCGTCTGGCCGCGCGGGTACCCAGCCAGTCAAGGCCGGCATGGCGCACCGGTCCGTTCGTCTCGTAGAGCCGGCGCATGTACATGACATACGCGGTTTCGGAGATGGGATCGCCCGCGGGATTCCATAGGTTGGCCTTGACGGGGGATGCCAGGAGGCGTTCCGTGAACGCCAGCGGCGACTCTCGCGCCTCGCTGCCGTCTCGCTCGATCCGTTTCATGACCACCTTGTCGGCTTCCCAACGCTGCGCGACGGCCCGGATCTTCGATGAGTACTCCGCCACCGTGGACGCGACGCCAAACATTGGGTCGACAATGACCGTATCCGCGGGAAGGTTCGCGAACGGGCGGCTGCCGGTCGCGCCTGTCGACACGAAATCCAGCGACTCCGCATTCGTCGGCATGACCAGCGTGAAGGCGTGCTCGGGCGCGGCACCGACGACGGCGAGATGTCCGTCTTCCCGCAGGAGTCCCCGCATACGCCTCGTCTGCACCAGCGTCTTGATGTGGCGATCGCCGAAACCGGCTTCGACGAACGCGCTGACCGGCCGCTCTTCCTCGAGCAGGGTCGCGTAGTTGGCCGTATCGACTTCGGCGGGCCGCGGCCGATCGCTTCGCGGAACGGGCAACACGAGTTGACTGTCCGGCGTCAGTGTTTCCGGCGGCAGGAGGGGAGGCAAGGCGCGGGCAACTGGATTGCCTGCGCTGTCTAGGTGGGTGGGAAAAGTGACTGGCAGTCTGGTTGTGGGATGGCGGATGGTAAATTCCACCGCGCCCTGTGCCGTCACGCCCACCTCGGGCAAGGATGTTCCCACGAGCCGCAACATGGGCTGGGGGATACTGTTCACCATGCGCTCGATGACTGTGTCTTCGCCGTCCATCAGCGGCGGCGGTCGTACGTCGATACTCACGAAGGCCTGCTGGTCGACCAGGGGAGGCATGAGCGTGAGGCCGGTGCGCAGGCCTTGCTCGGGGAACCAGGCGCCGTCCAGGTCGACGACATAGCGCCCGGTGGCCCGCCCCGGCCCATCGCCCGGTGCCAGCAACTGAAGATAGTCGCCGGCGTGGAGCGTTTCTGTTTCCACGACCTGCGTGCGGCCGTCCAGGTGACGCAGCCGCACGTAGTGCCGCCCGGCGACGGTCCATTGGTCGCCGGGCGACGCCCCACCCACGGCGAGCACGGAAGGTTGTTCCACCACCAGGTGATTGAGCCCTCTGGGAAGCAGCGCGTCTTGTTCCTCCGCGATCCTCGCCAGGAGCGTCATCAGGAAGTCCATGTCCGCGGCAGACATCGGTTGACGCAGATCGGAAATCCGTGCCAACACATCGTTGAACGGAGGGCGCGGATCGGGCTCGCCAGCGAACAGCTCAGTGCGGATCGCCTGGTCCACCGCGCGGAGCTTCGCCAGTTGGTCGACAGACAGGCCGGCTTGTCTGTCGACCAATGCCCGGCGCAGGCTGGACAGTGTCTCAAGTGCTTGCCTCCTTCCTGCGGGAAGATCCGTTGGCTCTATCCACCGGCGATGGATAATGTCCAGTTCCGGGGTGCTCGACCGGGCATCGAAATCGTCAGCCAACCTAACGCGGAATTGCCGCTCCCATGATAGGCGCGTGAAAGGTTCCCCCATCGCCCTGCCGATCAACTGGAATACCGAATGCCACACACCCGATGTCGCACCCACACCGTCAGCGAGGCGGTAACTGCCGTGGACATATTGGAGTCGTATCGCAGTCGGCGGAACGGAATGTGCGTCGAATTCGCTACCGTCCGGCCGTAGCCCGAACTGGAACGTGCCATTCTCCCGCAACAGCGCGATAGGACGTGCAGATTTCGCTGTAAGCAAGGGGAGCAGCAGCTCCACCTCCCGCGGCATCCAGGTGATGGTGTTCGGATCACGCAACCTCGCAGATAGCGTTTCCAGGACGCCGTGCCCGACCGAGACCCTTACCAGCGGCCCCGCCTCGTCCGCCGTCGCGTCGCGCAGATTCGTTTCCGACGATCCGAGGTCTTCCAGTGCACGCGCGGCGCGATAGAGCGCTTCCGGGTACGCTGTGTACTCGCTGGCAACTATATTGGAGAGGTAGCTGCCCGGCAGATGATTGTCAGCCGTGAACACGAGCTCCCAAATGCCGTACCGTTTTGGTGCTATCCGCGGCCCCGGCATGCGATTGTGCATTTGGATGCGATAGCCGGCCCCATCGGGCACGATCTGCGCAAACCTTCCGTTTTCGAGTTTTACGAACTGTCGGGTTTTGGACAAATAGATTCCTCGCGATAACGACCGGGAACCCTGCGGAAGGCGTGTGAGGGTATTAAAAGAATAGTCGCCCGCACTCCAGCGGGCGAGGCGACCGGACGCGGCGGTGTAGAGGCGGCTGGCGAAACCGGGAAAGCGGGGGCCACGAGTGGGACTCGCCAGATAACCGATCTGTCCGTTGATCCGTTGCGGTGGTTTCATGAATGGCTGGCGCTCCGATACGGGCTCGGCGGCACTCCCTGCCATGGTCTCGTCGTCGGAATTGCCGCCGAGTCCCACGCCGGTAAGTGCCGTGGAAACCAGGGTCATGCCTGCCTGCTCGAACCCCTGCCTCCTCTCTTCGAACGTCGTGCCGTCCACCCCCTGCTCGATACCCGTGCCGGTACCGACGACAGCGAGGGCGATCTGCACCGGCACGACGAGGGGGCGCACGAAGCCGAGCGGGGAAAGCAGCGCCGCCGTGCGATTCGTGGTGACGCGCCATGTCTCCCATGCGTTACGGGTTTGCATGCGGGCGTCCTCGCGGATGCGCCGCTCCGTCGCGTTCCGCATATCGTCGAAGACATCGCCCTCGATGGCGGCGTTGCGATGGTCGATCACGCGTCCATCGGCTTGCCATTGACCGTTACCGATCTTTTCCAGGCCGTGCCTGACGCCGGTCCAGAACACGCCGTCCTGACTGTCATAGATGGAAAAGTGCGACAGGAGAGCCTCAAGGGAGCGAGGATTCTGCGCCTGTTCGAATATCCACTGCCGCAACGCGCGTTCGCTGCCCGCTACCACGAACGATGGATCGATGCCGGGGATATACATGACCTCGCTGCCATCCGGCGCTACGAAGCGGACGAGATTGCTGGCCGTGTAGCCATTGATGTCGAAGCGACGAACCTGCACCGCGGTGTCGCGCGACGATTCGCGCAGTTGGCTCAGGGTGACTGGGCCGGTAAGGGGAACATGCGGTGCGCCACCACGCATGACGAGTTCGAACTGTGCACCACTCAACCGTCCGGAAGCGTGCGCCGCCCGTGCCCGCAGCACGAACTGATAGCGGGCGAGAACAGTCCAATCCGCCTTGTGGTCGCGCCAGTACGCATCCAGCTCGCCATTCAGCCGGGTGATGTAAGGCAGCTCGGAAAATACGCTCGGCGCCTTGAATTGCTTGAGCACGTCGGACAGGCGAAGTGGACTCCGGTCCTCCGATGTGAAGCCGCCCTTTCGGTAAAGACCGAACGCCTCGTCCACGTCGCGCGAGTCCTCCTCCGCCGTTTCGATCACGTTGCCCTTGACGAAGAATGTCTTGTAGAGGTAACCGGGACCGGTTCGGCTCCAAAGGAACTCCCATGCATCGGCGAACACATTCCTGGCACTGCCCGCGTGAACAAGCTGCTCGCCGAGCTGCACGATGCTCGGGCTATGCCCGCCGCCGTTGAGTCCCCCGGCCGTGTCCGCCGCCACCGCGAACGTGCTGTAGCCGGCCTGTTCGGGAAACGCCTCCATGACCGCCTCGATCAGCGGCACCGTGTGGTCAGGTGCGCCACGCCCGCGGTCCTGCGCACTGCGAAAATGTGCGACCACGTAGTCCTCGCCATCGATGTGCAGGTGCTCGCGAATGAAGGCGCTCGCGACCGCGCGCGGGTCCACCTGGGCGACCGCTACCGCATTGGCAGCGATGTCTTCGAAGGCTTCGGCATCGTCCGCCGTAGCGAATTCGAGGGAGGCCAGCCACGTTTCCTTCGCGGCTTGCTCGTGCGGCGGCGTGGTTTCGCCCAGGTCGTACCTGTCGTATCCGAGCGCATCGGCGGCGTAAGCATCGCCGGTCTGGTAGCCGAAATCGCCGGCCGGGACGAACGGTTGCGCGGCGGCCACCGGCATGCCGGCAAGGGAAGATAGCGTGGCGGAAGCCAGCAATGTGCTCAGCACATGCCGGCGGGCGTGCGTGGGGGTCGTCGTCATCGTCTCGGCCTCTTGTGGAATCGAAGGCGGACGACTGTAGGACTCGCGTCAGGATGAAACTGCCGCTCTAAGGCGAAACGCGAGTGGGCCCTCGCCTTCGCGCGGCGTCGGGCTCAGACAGACTTTCTACGATGGGCTAGAAAGAACGAGGTGGCGGCCTGACACCCCACGCCCACAACAGGCAAAGTCCTGCAATGAGGCCGCCCAGATGCGCGAAATGCGCGATGCCGGAAAGCGTGCCGGTGACGCCGAAGACGAGTTCGGCCGCGCCGTACAGCGTGACGAACAACCATGCCGGAATGCCGATGGGAATGGGGATCAGCATCAGCTTCTCGCGCGGGAACAGCATCGCGAATGCGCCGAGCAAGCCGAACACCGCGCCCGAGGCACCCACCGTCGGATACATCCGCTCAGGTTCGAAGAAGTAGACGACGGCCAACTGCGCCACCGCCGCGGCGACCAGGCAGGTGAAGTAGTAAATCGTGAAGCGGCGCGCACCCATGACGCGCTCGATGAGTCCGCCGAACATGTAAAGGGCATACATGTTCAGCACGATGTGCATGACGCTGCCGTGCATGAAGCCGTAGGTCACCAGTTGCCAGATGCGGAAGCCGATACCCGCCACGTCCCCACCGCCGAGGTCGACGGCGATGTCGTGGCCATAGGGCCACAGGGCGAACCAGCGCGTCAGCGCCAGCGTGTCCTGGTCGCGCAAGAGGTATTGCAGCGCGAACACCAGGATGTTGGCGATCAGCAGGTTCCGGGTGACCGGCGGCAGGTTCGTCGGCATCGTCGTTGGCATCGGGCTGGCAATCCCCAAGGGTGGTTGCACGGCCCGCGCAAATCAAGCCTTGGCCTGGCCTCGCGCCGGCTCCCCTCCCCGACCCAGCGAAAGCAGCAGCAAGACGGCGGCCAATGCGCCATACGCCGCCACGAAGGGCCAGACCATGGATTGCGCGGCCGCGTCCAGGGTCCATGGCAGGTACACCGAGCCTATCGGCTCCACGGAATGAATCAGGCCGAATGCCGTGAGCACCGCGCCGAGCGCCACGATGCCCGCCGCCTTGCGCACGTGACCGTCGATCATCGCCACGACGAAACTAGCCCACACCATCGACGTGATGATGAAGCCGTTGCCAAGGATCACGATCACGGCCATGGCCGGCATGCCGTGGCTTGCGTCCGCATACAACGCGGCGAAGCGCGCGGGATCCACGATCGTCGGATCGCCCAGCTTGATCGCCAGCATCCGTGCGATCGCCGGGAAGAAGCTGAAGACCACGGCCCCCGCGTAGCGCAACGGCGTCGCCTCGAACGCCTGCGTGGTGATGCCGATGGACACAAAGACGAGGATGGGTGCCAGCACCGCCACCGGCAGCAACTCCACCAGGTTCGAGAGGTAGCCGAGCACGCCGCCCAGCCCGATCACGATGCCGGTCGCCAGCGTGTAGCCGGTGCGCGCGCCCATGGCCTTGTATGCCGGCTGCCCGATGTACGGCGTGGTCTGGGCCACGCCGCCACATACGCCCGCAACCAGCGTCGCGAGCGCCTCCACCAGCAGGATGTCGCGCGTGGCGTAATCGTCGCCGGCGGCGCGGGCGCTTTCGGTCACGTTGATGCCGCCCACCACCATGAGCAAACCGAAGGGCAGGATCAGGGGAAGGTAAGGCAGCGTGGCGGGCAGCCCTTCCAGGAAGCCGAGATTAGGCAAGGGAAGGCCCAGCCGCCATTGCCAGGCGGCCGGCGCGTGGTAGCCGGTACCCAGCAGCCCCGTGGGGCCGAGCCCGTAGTAGAGCAGCACGCCGACGAGGAAGGCCCCGAGCACCCCCGGCACGCCGAACGGCAGCCGCCGCTTCGCCACCAGGCCATAGAGCACGATGCCCAGCCCCGCGAAGCCCACCACGGGCACGCGCATGATTTCCACCAGCGGCAGGAATCCCATGAGGACCAGCGCGATGCCCGCGATCGACCCGAGCAGACCGGCGCGCGGCACGGATCGCTGCACCCATGCGCCGAAGAACGACAGCACGAACTTGAGCAGGCCCATGACCACCAGCGAGGCCATGCCGAGGCGCCAGGTGGCCTCGCCTGCCGCGACGGCATCCATGCCCGCCTGCCGGTATGCGGCAAAAGCGGGGCCCAGCACCAGCAAGGCCATGCCGATGCTCGTCGGCGCGTCGATCCCGAGCGGCATCGCCGTCACGTCCGAGCGCCCGGTGCGCGCGGCAAGGCGGTGGGCCATCCACGTATAGGCAAGGTTGCCGAGCAGGACGCCCAGCGCCGTGCCAGGGAACATGCGGCGGAAGACGATATCCGCCGGCATGCCGAAGATGCCCACGAGCGCGCTCGCCATGAAGGCCAGCAGGGAGAGGTTGTCCACGACGAGGCCGAGCACCCCGTTGAGGTCGCCGCCGCCGAAGCGGCGACGCGGAGCGGAGTCGGCGGCCATCAGAACGACACCTCCGCCGGCTGGCTCACCCGAAGAACGGACTGGTCGCCCGTCTTCGCCTTCCACGCCGCGCGAATGGCGTCTATCGCTTGCCGTTGCGCCGGCGTATCCGGATGCAACAGCACGATGAGTTTCGACCGAAGGCGCTCGGGATTCGACTGCCCGGCACCCTGCCACTGGCCGTAGACGTCGACCACGGTCAGCCCGCTGGGAAAGCGCGGGGTAACTTCACGATCGAGGAAAGCCCGCCAGCCCGCCTCGTCCACCCCACCCTTTCCGTCGGCGGTGCCGAGCCCGAAATACAGTTCCGTGCGCAGCCAGCCGGCCGCCGATGCGGGATGCGCAATGTCTCCGGCGAGTACCGGCGCAGGGGTTGGCGGCTGTGTGACGCAGCCGGCGCAAGCGAATGAGATCAACAGCAGAAGGACTGGCGCGGCTTTCATGGTTCCCCTGTGGACGTCCGTACGGCTATGCGTCCGAAGGGTAACAGCGCGGCGACCCTGGTCGACAAAAAAAGAGCCCGGCTTTCGCCGGGCTCCCTTGTGTTGCTACCGATCTTGCGAGCGGCTTGCAGGTATTACTGCTGAACCTGCAGTTCCGTGCGACGGTTGCGAGCGCGGCCTTCGGCCGTGTCGTTCGTGTCGATCGGGTTGTTCTCGCCGTGGCCGATCGGGCCTTCCAGACGATCCGCACCGATGCCGTGCGAGGTCAGGTAGTCGTACACGATCTTCGCGCGACGCTCGGACAGGCCCTGGTTGTAGGCGTCCTTACCAACGCTATCCGTGTAACCGGCAACCGTGACCTTGACCTGCGGGTAACGCTGCAGGGTGTCGACAGCCTGGTCGAGGACGCCCAGCGACTCGCTGGTCGGCTCCTGCAGGGTCGGGCCGATGTTCGTCTCGCCCTTCTTCGGACGGTCGAACTTGAAGTTGACGCCGCGCAGGTCGATGACGACCTTCTGCGGGCAACCATCCGGGCCGACGATGGTGCCAGCCGGCGTGGCCGGGCACTTGTCGTCGCAATCGTTCACGCCGTCGCCGTCGGTGTCGAGCGTGGAGCAATCCGGAGCAGCCGGGGCCGGAGCAGCGGCGGGAGCCGGAGCAGCCGGCGGCTCGCCGAAGCGCGACACGATCGAGAAGCCGAGGAACCAGTCGCCGTAGCCGTTCTCGCTATCGTTGGTCTTGTCGTCCCAGTCGTAGCGGTAGCCGGCTTCCACGCGGAAGTCGGAGCTGTCGGTGATGGTCTTGGACACGCCGACGCCGAGCTCGGCGGCCGGGGACCAGCCGTTGTCCGACGGGTTGTGGTGGTACGAACCCATCACGCCGGCGAGCAGGTACGGACGCCAGCTGTCCCACGCACCAGCGTAGAAGCGGGCGGCAACGCCGTAGCTGTTGTTCGACCAGTGGCCAACGCCATCGTTGTCGCGCTTGGTGCGGTCGGCAAAGATGTCGATCGACGCGTTGCTGGAGATGAACTTGCCGAAGCCCAGGCCGTAGTAAACCTGGCGGCTGTTGGTGTTGCGGTCGGTGTCGTTGTAGTAACCGCCAACCGTCGGGGCGATGTACCAGCGGCCGTCATAGCCGTTACCCGCGGTGTCGGCGGATTCCTGCGCGTGAACGGCACCCACGCCGCCCAGGGCCAAGCCGATCAGCAAAAACAAGCCCTTACGTTTCATCGGTGTCTCCTCATTATTGGTATTCGCGTCCGCGCTCCACCCCAGACGGAAATCGCGCGTAGAACTCTTGTCGAATCCGGGGACTTCAGCCGTCCCTCGCTTTGATACCCCTTCAACGGGCGGCGGCAGTTTAGCAAAAATCAAACAATTGGGCACCTGCCAAAAACCGCCGTTCATACTCGAGTCACAGCGATTATCAAGCCGTGAAGAGTGTCATGAACTCGTGAATGGGCATGGCATCCAGCGTTTCGGGCGACGAAGTCACCGCCAGCACCTTCTCGACACGGTCCGCGGGCCACTCGGCGCGCAGGGCGGATTCGAACTTCTTGAGCAGTACGGGGATGCCCTCGGCGCGGCGCTTGCGGTGGCCGATCGGGAAGTCGATGGACACCTTCTCCGTGGACGAGCCGTCGTTGAAGAACACCTGGACCGAATTGCCGATATAGCGCTTTTCGGGGTCGAAATAATCCTTGGTGAACTGCGGGTTCTCGACCACGGTCATTTTGTCGCGGAGGGCGTCGATACGCGGATCGGTGGCCACCGAATCGTTGTAATCGTCGGCCGTGAGGCGACCGAAGATGAGGGGCACGGCCACCATGTACTGGATGCAATGGTCGCGGTCGGCGTAGTTGGCCAGCGGCCCGGTCTTGTCGATGATGCGGCAGCCGGCTTCCTGGGTCTCGATCACCACTTTCTCCACCTCGTCGAGGCGGCCGCCCACCTGGGCGTGCAGCGCCATGGCGCACTCCACCGCGGTCTGGGCATGGAATTCGGCCGGGAAGCTGATCTTGAACAGCACGTTCTCCATAACGTAGCTGCCGAACGGACGCTCGAACTCGAACGCGTTGCCCTTGAAGGCCACGTCGTAATAGCCCCAGGTCTTCGCCGACAGCGCCGAGGGATAACCGACCACGTTGCGGTAGACGGCGTTGATGGCGTGCGTGACGGCGCGGCGGCAGGCGTCGCCGGCGGCCCAGCTCTTGCGCGGACCCGTGTTCGGGGCGTGGCGGTAGGTGCGCAGGGCGCCGTTGTCGATCCAGCTGTGCGAGACGGCGGTGGTGATCTGTTCCTTGCCGCCACCCAGCATGGCCGTGGTGACCGCCGTGGAGGCGAGGCGCACGAGGATCACGTGATCCTGGCCGACGCGGTTGAAGCTGTTCTTGAGGGCGTAGCAGCCCTGGATTTCATGGGCCTTGATGGCATAACCGAGCACGTCGCGCACGGTGAGGGGCTTGCCGCCCTCCTTAACCGCCTTGCGCGACAGGTAGTCCGCCACGGAAAGGATGGCACCGAGGTTGTCGGAGGGATGGCCCCACTCGGCGGCGAGCCAGGTGTCGTTGAAGTCGAGGTAGCGGATCTGCGTGCCGATGGCGAAAGCGGCCTGCACGGGATCGAGCTCGTGCGAGGTGAAGGGCACGCGGGAACCGCCGGCGAGCGTGGCACCGGGCACCACGGGGCCGAGATGCTTCACGCAGTCCGGGAATTTCATGGCCAGCGCCGAGCAGGCCAGCGAGTCGAGCAGCATGTAGCGCGCGGTGTCATAGGCCTCCTGCGAGTCGATCGTGTAATCGGCCACGTAGTTGGCGATGTCCACCAACGGCTGGTCCGGATCGGGACGCGTGGCGGAACGGATGTCGTGTGCGCTCATGGATGTCACTCGCGAAGGGGTGGGAAAGCCGTCGATTTTAACCGGTCCCCACCGGGGGATGTCTTGCCGCGCTGCATCCCAACCGCCACAATGCGCCCACTACCACCCGAAGGGGAGTAGTTCCGCGGGCCATCCCGGCCCGCGCGCCACGATCGTCAGTACGGACGCCACCCGCGTCCCGGTCGTAGCGGCGGCTCGCGCCGGGAACGAGACTTTTGTGGTGACGACGGGCGCGCGTACCCGTCGCCGCCGCATGGGTCCACCAGCGCGCAAGGGCCACACCGCATGGATTTCCTTACCCCCGAGTTCTTCTCCGGCCTCGCCGCGATCATCCTGCTCGACCTGGTACTGGCGGGCGACAATGCCATCGTCATCGCGCTCGCGGCGCGCAACCTTCCCCCGCATCTGCAGAAAAAAGCGGTGTTCTGGGGAACGTTCGGCGCCGTGGCGGTGCGCATCGCCCTCACCTTCGCCGTGATCTGGCTGCTCAAGCTGCCTGGCCTGATGCTGGCGGGCGGGATCCTGCTGCTGCCCATCGCGTGGAAGCTGCTGAAACCGGGCGAGCACGATCCCGACGTGGCCGCCGCCTCCGGCTTCTGGTCCGCCATCCGCACCATCGTGGTGGCCGACGCGCTCATGGGTCTGGACAACGTCCTCGCGATCGCCGGCGCGGCCAAGGGCCACATGGGGCTCGTCGTGCTCGGTCTCGCCATCAGCGTGCCGCTGGTCGTCTGGGGCTCCACGCTGATCTTGAAGCTGATCCACCGCTTCCCCGTCATCATCTACATCGGCGCGGGCGCCATCGCGTGGACCGCCGCACGGATGATCGCGCACGACCACCTGGTGGCCGCCTGGTTCGACGCACGTCCGTGGGCCCCCTGGCTACTCGACGTGATCCTGGTGACCGCCGTGTGCGGGGGCGGCTGGCTGTGGGCGCGCCGGATGCAGCGCAAGGCGCTGGCGTAGCCAAGGAGGTTCTTCACGGAAGTCCGTGGACGCTGCCTGGGTAGATCGGTTCATTCGCCAAGGCGAATGCATGTGTCCAGCGACTGGCGTCGCCGTCGGCTCGGGCGGTAGCGCCAGAGCCTTCGGTGTCCACCCTCGCTGCTCAGACAGTCCTCCGCGTTCGAATGGGAGGGGCCGCCTGCGCGGCCCGTGTACCTAATGGCCTTCGGCCGCTCTCTTGTGCGGAACTCGCCTCGAGGGTGGACACCGAAGACTCCTTCCATGACTGAGGCAGAGTGTTTGGAGAGCATCACTGCCGAAGGCAGAAGCCGCGGCGAGCGGGACATCTGCATAGCGCTCTGGCGATATCAGGTCGCAAGAACCGCCACGACATGCCCGATGGAACTCGCGACAGGCTCGTCATCACCCAGGCTGGGCAGGTGCCCGGTAATACGCGAAGAACAAAAAAAAGGCCGCCTTGCGGCGGCCCCTGGATCCCCCCGGAACGCGGTGGATCAGAAACGGAAGCGGACGTAGGCCGTCGGACCGTGCACCTTCATGTCGAGGTTCAGGTCGTAGTTGCGCTTATCCTGGTTTAGCTTGATGCGCGTGTAAGCGTATTCGGCGCCGAAGCCGACGTTCTGCCACGGGAACCACTCGACGCCGACCGCGGCGTCCCAGATGTGCCCGTTGAGCTTGCCGCCGTTCTTCTTCACGCCGTTGGCGTTCACGTACATGCGCCACTGGTCGTTGAACGCATGGCGCCAGCCGAGCTGGAGGTCCGGAGCCCAGGCACTGGCGTTGGTGCTCGAGCCATCGGAGAACGTCTGGCCGTTGACGGAGGCGCTGCCGAAGATGCTGGCGTGCACCTTGTAGTAAGCCGCACCCAGGCCCAGGCCGAACACGTCGTCGCCCGTGCCGAACCACCACTTATAGGCGGCGCTGCCGAAGTTGAACTTCAGATCGCCCTTCACCCGCGCCGACGCATCGATGGGCTGCCCGAGGAAGTTGATCTGCTCGGAGAGCGTCTTCGAGTGCGAGCGGTCGACCTGGTAATAGTCGAAAGAGAAGCCCTGGTGCTCGCCGATCAGGAAGTCCAGGCGGACACGCGGTTCCACCTTGTGCTTCTTGAAGTCGAGGTCGTCCTCGAGGTTCACGTCGCCGCTGGTGTTGAGGATGCCGGTCTTGGCACCGATGGTCGTGTCGTTGTTGGTGTAGTAGCCGCCGACCCAGAGGCTGATGTTGTCCAGCGCGCGCGACTGGGATTTCCTGTCGCTGCCGCTGTCCTGCGCGTGCGCGGTGGCACCGAAGGCAGCGAGCGAAGCGACCACAAGGCCGGCGGCGACCTTGGCGTGACGAGGTGGACGTGTGTGCATTCGAAGAACTCCCTGCAAGGTTTTTGTTCGTACCCCCGGACGAAAGCTTAACGAGCCCTTGCGTGTGCATTCTGTGCACGGGAACCTTCGCGTGTTTGAACGCGTTCAGGCAGAGATGGTGAAACCGTCGTGAAACCGCTACAGCGTGATCGGCACCCTGACGGTAATCGTGGTGTCCGGTGTGTCGCGCGTAATGCCCACGCCGAGCGTCACGTTCAACGTTTCCTTGTCGTTGAAACGGTACGAACCGCCTACGAGCAGCGAGCCCAGGGTGGCGCGGGCGGAGCCCGGCAGCGGGTGGTCGTTCTGCGTCGTGCGACTCACGAAAGCCTGGTCGTAACCGATGCTGATGGACGCCTTCTCGTTCAGCGAGAGGCCCATGCCGATGCTGATATCCGCGATGTCGCCGGCCTTGATGTCGCCGAGGAACTGCTTGCCCGCGCCAAGTACGTTACGGCTGACGTTCTTCCGCTCGAAGTTGTGCAGGTAGCTCAAATTGCCGAAGAACACGACAGGATCTGACGGAAACAGCCACGTGACGCCGATCTGGGCCGAGTTGAACCCGGTACCCGTCGGGCTTTGCAACGGCAGGCCCGTGCCCGTGAAGTTCTCCACGCAACGTGTGACGCAGTCGCTGGTGACTTCGAACGGATCGCGCCCGGTGCGCGACTTGGCGCGGAACCAGCCGATGTAATAGGGCTTATCGGCGCCGCCGTCGTTGATCTGGTAACGCAGCGTCGCCTCGATGTCGCCGATGCCCTTGCCGCTCGTGGTGAACAGGCGATCCTGCGCGGTGCCGGTGAATATCTCGCGGCTGATCGTGTCGGTGTGCGTGTCCACGTAGGGAACCCGCACCTCGAGTTCCATGCGGTTGGTCAAGCCATAGCGAAATGCCACGGCGCCGGTCTGCGTCGTGGTCTTCACCTGGCGTACGTCGACGAGACCGATGAGGATCGCGGGGATCACGGTGTAGCCCACTAAAGCCACGCGGTCGCTGGACGAATAACCATACTGGTACGACGGTTCCAGTATCAGCTTTCCACGCGGCGTCAGTACGCCCGGCTGGTCGAAGATGGGCGCCACTTCCGGCGGCCGCTCGTCCTGTTCCGGACGGCGGCCCACGGGCTGGGTGGCGACGACGGGCGACGAACCTGGTGCGGAGGGTGCTCCCGGAGGCGGCGCGGGCGGCGGCTCCTGCCCGGGCGTCGCCTGGGCGCGCGGATCGGCGAGCGCCGCAGAGCCGCCACGCGCTTCTTCCAGCGCATTGAGCCCGATGGCGCGGCGAAGGTCGTTGTACTGCACCTCCTGCGCCGCCAACTCGCGCTTCATCTGCTCGAGTTCCGCGAGTTGTTCCGCCATGCGGCTGCGCATCGCATCGATGCGCTTTCCTTGCGACTCGATCTTCTCGCGCAGCGCCGGATCGACCGACGACTCCTGCGCAAGACACGCCCCCACCCACAGTGGAAGCACCGCAAGCGCCAAGGCGCTCGCACATGTTCTTGCCTGCATCACCCTGCCATTGCGATACATGCGTCAGTTCCCCCGGAATTGGATCACCGCATCGTGGAGCGATTCGGCCAGCCGCATGCTTTGCAGCGTGTTCGCGGTGTTCACCGAAGCGTCGATCGTGGTGGTGGCCGAGATGGCCTGGTTGTCGAGCGAGTTCTGCACGATGAGCCCCGGTAGCCCGGATGAAGGCAGCGTGGCCGTGACGGCCTGCGGTAGTGCCTGCATCGGCGTGGGGGTTGCCGCCGAAGACGACGGAATGTTGGTTACGGGTGGAACGCTTGCGCCTGCCGATGGCGTCTGGGTCACGGCGGGCATCGTCGGCACCGCATCGGCAACGCCGCCTGCGCCGTTCGTGACCACCGTGGTGCGCAACGCGTCACGCAAGGCGGCCGCCTGCTCCGTGGTCATCTTCGCGATATCCGGCACGCTGATCGTGGTGCGCATCGCTTCCATGCCGTTGATCAGCACGGTGCGCTGCAGCGCGAACGAGGCGCGTAGGTCGTCGCCGAAATCGAAGCCGCCGCGAATGCGGTCCAGGCGCGCGTCGGAGACCACGCGGTTCACCGGAAACTCCGCGGCACCGGCGGTGGCGCACAGTCCGGTTCCGAGCAGTACGGCGACGAAGAGGGTTCGGGTTTTCATATGTCCCCCGGTCCGCGTTTCGGCATGACGATGGGCCCGAGTCCGTTGCGCTCGATGCCCTCGCCGATGGGTGCCGCCGGAGCGACCGCCCAGTCGCGCGGACTGTTGAATATGGCGCTTTCGCGCCGATTGTGGATGACGAACACCACGTGGTTGGTCCACATCGCGTCGAAGCGCCGCTTCGACATCGCGCGCGTGCCGCGGGCCGGGTCGCCCACCAGCACACGCCCGTTCTTGTAGCCCTTCACCACCACGAAATGGTGGTAGCCGCGCTCGTTGATGAGCACGATAGCCGGCATACCTTCCGCGTCCAGCCGCTCCAGCGGTACTTCGAAGCCGTCGGCCTCGAAGCCGCGCGAGGCGAGGAAGCGCTTGATGTCGAGCAGGGAGAATCCTTCTTTCCCGATCTTCGCGCGATCGCCATGGGTGTACATGACATCGAACGCCGACTGCTCGTCCACGGGATAGCCGTATTGGTAGGTGAGCAACGTGGCCACCGCCGCGGACCCGCAGCTGAAGTCGTAACGCTGCCGCACGGTGTTGCGGAAGCGTGCCTCCTTGAGGCTGGTCATTCTCATCGGATACGACGTGCCGGGGCTCGTCTGTACCTCCGCACGGTCCGCCAGGGCGAACGGGCTCGCCAGCACCGACAGGAGTCCGATGGCGAGGGCATAGCGTGGTTTCACGGGTTCATCCGCAGGTTGACTATGGTGTTGTTCTGGATGAGCACGTTGTTGCCCGAGTTCTGGATCACGGTGGGCAGGCCCGCGGAATTGCCGAACGCCGAATCGCCGACGAAGTTCGCGCCGCTGAAGGTGCCCTTCGCGGTGTTCTCGCTGACCGTGCCTTTCGATTCCTGCGTATTGAGGTTGTTGGTCACGTGGGTATCGGTGCCGCCGGTCATGCCCTGCAGTTGGGCCGTCGACGCGGGAGCGCCGAACGATGCCGGAGGCGCTTCGCCGGTTGGCGCGGACTGCGCGCCGGCCACGCACGGGGCGGCCACCAGGGCCAGTGCCACTAACGCGGTGTGGGGTCGGAACATCGGCATGAGTGTTCTCCTGGAGCTGGGGATCCCCTTCGGATGCCACGGGGCGCAACCGCGCCCCGTGGCTCCCTTTTCTCGCTACCGTGCCGCTGTTACGGGGCGCCGCCGACGCTCAGGTTGGCCTGGACGTTGACGCTCTGCTGGATCAGCGACGACGCGCCCGAGTTGGCCGCGAAGCTGCCGATACCGGCCAGCGTGGAGCCCGCGCTACCCATGTTGTTGGCCATGCTGTAGCTGCCGGTTCCCACGGAGTTGGAACCACCCGAACCGCCGGAACCGCCGCTGCCGCCGGTGCCCGATCCGCCCGTGCCGTCGCCGCCGGCCGCACCCGCGCCGCCGTCGCCCGACATCGCCGTCGCGGTACCGCCCGCGCCACCCGTCGAGCTTCCGCCCGTGGAGGTGGGCGAGGCATCGCCCGAGGTCGAAGTCGCACCGGTGCTGGCCGATGCGCCGCCCGTTCCGGCAGTCGAACCGCCGGTGGCCGTGTCCGCGCCTCTGCCGCGACCGTTGGCGTTGCCGCCGTCGCCGTTGGAATTGCCGCCGTCGCCGCTGGTATCGCCGCCGTAGGCGACGCTCGCTCCGAGGGCATCGCCGCTGCTGGTGCCGGCGCCGCCGCCGACCGCGCCGCGAGCGCGTGCATTGCCGCTGTCTCCGCCGTCTCCGCCGGCGCCGCCGCGGCCGACCGCGCCGTAGCCATCGCCGCCCGCTCCACCGCGCGCGCCGTTGGCGTTGCCGAGGTTCACGGCCACGTTGCCGAGGCTGAGCACGGTGTTACCGGTGACAGTGCCGTTGAGGGTGCTCTCGGCCACGGCGGTGGTCGAGATGGTGTTGAACGAACTGGTATTGGTGTTGGTGGTGGTCGAGCTATCGGAATACTGGACGGCGATGGACCGGCGCTGGGCGCTGGCGCCCGCTCCTCCGGTCTGGGTGTCGTCGGCCATGGCCGGCAGTGCCAATCCAGTAGCGAGGCAGATCGCCGTGGCGATAAGAGTCTTACGCATGGGAGAGTCTCCTGTGAGCGACGCGAAACCCCTGTTTCTTCGGGATGACCGGGCGCCCTGCCAACGCACCGGGTCCTATATAGGGAGCAAATTGCGTGCCTTCCGTCGCGCATGCGGCGAGACCCGTTCCCATGCGGGTTTACAGCGCCACCGTCCGCTTCTGAACGCTCCACGCTGTAACGGGCCCGATACACGCCGTAACGCGCCTGCTGCGGATGCATTCGTGAAAGGCCGCAGGGCCACTTGCCGTTCGTGCCGGTTCCGACCATCATTCGAACGATCGTTTGAACGGAGCCTTTCGTGGCCTACCCGCACCTGCTCGCCCCGCTCGACCTCGGCTTCACGAGCCTGCCCAACCGTGTGCTCATGGGTTCGATGCACGTCGGACTCGAAGACAAGGCGGCCGACTTCGACAAGCTCGCCGCGTTCTACGCCGAGCGCGCCCGCGGCGGCGTGGGGCTCATCGTCACCGGCGGCATGGCGCCGAACATCCAGGGCTGGCTGAAGCCGATGTCGGGAACGATGTCGATGCCCTGGCACGTGGCGCGGCATCGCAAGGTCACGCGGGCCGTGCATGCGGAGGGCGGCAAGATCTGCATGCAGATCCTCCACGCCGGACGCTACGGCTACCAGCCTTTCTCCGTAGCGCCGTCACGCATCAAGTCCCCTATCACTCCCTTCACCCCGCGGGCGCTGTCGGCCCGTGGCGTGGAACGCAGTATCGACGCCTTCGTGCGTAGTGCGAAGCTGGCCCGCGACGCCGGCTACGACGGCGTGGAGGTCATGGGTTCCGAGGGATACCTGATCAACCAGTTCCTCACGGCGCGAACGAACCGCCGCACCGACCGCTGGGGCGGTTCGGCCGAGAACCGCATGCGCTTTCCCATCGAAATCGTGCGCCGCATGCGCGAGGCCGTCGGCAAGGATTTCATCATCGTGTACCGCCTTTCGATGCTCGACCTCGTGGACGAGGCGCAGTCGTGGACGGATATCGTCGCGCTGGCCAAGGGCATCGAAGCCGCCGGGGCGACGATCATCAACACCGGCATCGGCTGGCATGAGGCACGCATCCCCACCATCGTCACGAGCGTGCCGCGCGGCGCCTTCACCTGGGTCACCCGGCGCATGAAGGGCGAAGTGTCCCTGCCGCTGGTGACCACGAACCGCATCAATATGCCCGATGTGGCGGAGCAGATCCTCGCCCGGGGCGATGCCGACATGGTGTCCATGGCTCGCCCTTTCCTTGCCGATCCCGAGTGGGTGAACAAGGCACGCGCCGCGCGGCCGGAGGCGATCAACACCTGCATCGCCTGCAACCAGGCGTGCCTCGACCACGTGTTCCAGAACCGGCGCGCCTCCTGTCTCGTTAACCCGCGTGCCTGTCATGAGACCGAGCTGATCGTCGCGCCAGCACCGGCGAAGAAGCGCGTCGCCGTCGTCGGTGCCGGTCCCGCGGGATTGGCCGCGGCGACCACACTGGCAGAGCGTGGCCACGCTGTGACGCTGTTCGACCGTGCCCCGGCGATCGGCGGCCAGTTCAACATGGCCAAGCGTATTCCGGGCAAGGAGGAATTCCACGAAACCCTGCGCTACTTCGACCATCGCCTGGACGCCACCGGCGTGGTACGCCGCCTCGGTACCGAAGCCTCTGTCGACGCCCTCGCCGACGGCGGCTTCGATACCGTGATCCTCGCCAGTGGCGTGCGTCCACGCATGCTCGACATTCCGGGTGCGCACCATCCGAAGGTGCTCAGCTACCTCGACGTGCTGCAGAACGGTGCGGCCGTGGGCCACAAGGTGGCGATCGTCGGCGCCGGCGGCATCGGCTTCGACGTCGCGGAGTTCCTCACGGAGGATGCGCCCTCGCCCACCACGGACATCGCGCGCTGGACGAAGGAATGGGGTGTGGACATGGCCATGTCGACGCCCGGCGGCCTGATGCCCGCGCAGCCGGAAAAACCGGAGCGACAGGTATGGCTGTTGCAACGCACGGCGGGACGGCCGGGCGGGCGCCTCAACAAGACGTCGGGGTGGGTCCACCGCTCCACGTTGAAGAACAAGCGTGTGCAGATGATCGGTGGTGTGGCCTACGAGCGTATCGACGATGCGGGACTGCACGTCGTTGTCGAAGGCAAGGCGCAGGTGCTGGAGGTCGACCATGTCGTCGTGTGCGCGGGCCAGGAACCGAACCGCGACCTGCACGATGCGCTGCTGGCGCGCGGGGTAGACGTTCGCCTGGTCGGCGGCGCCGACGTCGCGGCGGAACTCGATGCGAAGCGGGCGATCGACCAGGCAACGCGCCTGGCGGCGACGCTCTGACGCCTTGCAGGCAATCGCCGCTGAAGCGGCTCCCACACAAGGCAGCCCCGACCTTGTGTGGGGAGCTTTGTGTGGGAGCCGGCTATGCCGGCGATGTGTGGGGAGCTTTGTGTGGGAGCCGGCTATGCCGGCGATGCTTCCCTCAGCGCTTCTCGATCGGCGTGTACGCCTGGTCTTCCGGCCCCGTGTAGTTCGCGCTCGGACGGATGATCTTGCCGTCCTGGCGCTGCTCGATCACGTGTGCGCTCCAGCCCGACGTACGCGCGATGACGAAGAGCGGCGTGAACATCGCCGTGGGCACGCCCATCATGTGATACGCGGACGCCGAGTACCAGTCGAGGTTCGGGAACATCTTCTTCAGTTCCCACATCAGCTTTTCGATCTTCTCCGACACTTCGAACAGGCGCGGATTGCCGCCTTCGGTGCAGAGCTTGCGCGCGATCTCCTTGATGATCTCGTTGCGCGGATCGGACACCGTGTACACCGGATGGCCGAAGCCGATGATGATTTCCTTGCGCTCCACGCGCGCACGGATGTCGGCTTCCGCCTCGGCTGCGTCGCGGTAGCGCGCGATGATCTCCATCGCCACCTCGTTCGCGCCGCCATGCTTCGGGCCGCGCAGCGCACCGATGGCGCCGGTGATGGCCGAATACATGTCGGAGCCCGTGCCGGCGATGACGCGTGCGGTGAACGTGCTGGCATTGAACTCGTGCTCGGCGTACAGCACCAGCGAGCGATCCAGGGCGTGCGAATGCAGTTCGCTGGGCTTGCGGCCGTGCAGCAGGTGCAGGAAGTGCCCGGCGATGGAATCGTCGTCCGTCTCCGTTTCGATGCGCTTGCCGTTGTGGCTGTAGTGGTACCAGTACAGCAGCATCGAACCGAAGCTCGCCATCAGGCGATCGGCGATATCGCGCGCACCGGTGAGGTTGTGATCGTCCTTCTCCGGCAGCACGGTGCCGAGCACCGACGCGCCGGTACGCATCACGTCCATCGGGTGCGTCGCCGCGGGCAGCAGTTCAAGCGCGCTCTTCACCGGCGCGGGCAGGCCACGCATGCGCTTCAGCTTGGCGCGGTAGGCATTCAGCTCCATCCAGTTCGGCAGCACACCGTGGACGAGGAGATAGGCCACTTCCTCGAAGGACCCTTTCGCGGCGAGGTCGTGGATGTCGTAGCCGCGATAGTGGAGGTCGTTGCCGCTACGGCCGACCGTGCACAGCGCCGTGTTGCCGGCGGTGACGCCGGACAGGGCGACGGATTTCTTCGCCTTCGGCGCCGTGGTGGTTGTGGTGTCGCTCATTGCGTGACTCCTTAACCTTTCTTGGAGAACAGTTCGTCGAGGTGACGTTCGTAGGCGTGATAGCCGATGCGGTCGTAGAGCTCTTCGCGCGTCTGCATCGTATCGATGACGTTGCGCTGGTGGCCGTCGCGGCGGATGGCTGTGTAGACGTTCTCCGCGGCCTTGTTCATGGCCCGGAAGGCGGATAGCGGATAAAGCACGATGCCGACGCCCACGCCACCCAGCTCCTCGGTGCTGAACAGCGGCGTCTGGCCGAACTCGGTGATGTTGGCGAGGATGGGTGCCTTCACGGCGTCGACGAAACGCTTGTAGGTCGGCAGATCGTAGGCCGCCTCCGCGAAGATCGCATCCGCACCCGCTTCGACGCAGGCGATGGCGCGCTCGATGGCGGCATCCACGCCGTCCACCGCGATGGCGTCGGTGCGCGCGATCAGGAAGAAATCGGGATCCGTCTTCGCATCGGCCGCCGCCTTGACGCGGTCGGCCATCTCGCCCGCACTGACGATTTCCTTGCCGGGGCGATGACCGCAGCGCTTGGCGCCCACCTGGTCCTCGATGTGGCAGGCGGCTGCGCCGAACTTGATGAGGCTTTTCACGGTGCGCGCGATGTTGAACGCGCTGGGACCGAAGCCCGTGTCGATATCCACCATGAGCGGCAAATCGCACACGTCGGTGATACGGCGCACGTCGGTGAGCACGTCGTCGAGCGTGTTGATGCCGAGATCCGGCAGGCCCAGCGAACCCGCGGCCACGCCGCCACCGGAAAGATAGATGGCGCGGAAACCCGCCCGTTTGGCCAGCAAGGCGTGGTTGGCGTTGATCGCCCCGATCACCTGCAGCGGCCGTTCGGCCGCGAGCGCGGCGCGGAACCGGGCGCCGGGCGAGGGTTGCTGTGCCATGGAACTCTCCGCGTAAAGGGAGCCATTTTAGCGCACGGGTGGTGGGAAGGCCTTGCTGCGCCGCGGCGTAGGCCGCGACGCCTATGCGGGCGGCCGCTGGCCGCAATGCGGTCCGTGGGCGATCGCCTTGCGGATTTCCTCCAGCGCGCCCGGATCGTCGAGGGTCGACAGGTCGCCCGGATCCGTACCCTGCATCAGCGCCTGCAAGGACCTGCGCAGGAGCTTGCCCGAGCGGGTCTTCGGCAAGGCGCCCACCACGTATACGCACGCGGGGCGTGCGAGACCTCCGAGCAGTTCCACCACGCGGCGCTCCATGGCCTGCGCGACATCGCGCGGATCGTCGGTAACACCCTGCTTCAGCGTTGCGAACACCGCGGGAACCTGCCCTTTCAGCTCGTCGGCGATGCCTACCACCGCCACCTCGGCAACGGCGCCGAGCGTGGCGACCGATTCCTCGACTTCGCGCGTGCCGAGACGGTGGCCTGCAACGTTGATCACGTCGTCGGTACGGCCGAGGATGAAGAAGTAGCCTTCTTCGTCGCGCACCGCCCAGTCCAGCGAGCTGTACAGCAGTTCCTTGAAGTGTCCGAAGTAGCTGCGGCGATAGCGTTCGTCGTCGCGCCAGATCGTCGTCAGGCATCCTGGCGGCAGCGGTGGCTCGATCACCAGCACGCCTTTTTCTCCCGCTGCCTTTTCCTCGCCCGTGCCCTCGTCGATCACGCGCATGCGGTAACCGAAGGTGGGGAATCCGGGCGATCCCGGCTTGACCGGTTTCAAGTCCAGTCCCGGCATCATCGACAGGGCCGGCCACCCCGTTTCGGTCTGCCAGTAATTGTCGATCACCGTCTTCCCGGTACCCTCCGTGAGCCAGTCGTACGTGGGGCGGTCGAGCGGTTCGCCCGCGAGGAAGATCCACTTCAGCGCGGACAGGTCGTACCTGCGCAACCACGACGCGTCCTGCTTCTTCAGCATGCGCACCGCGGTGGGCGACGAGAACATGGTGCGCGCACCGTAGGTCTCGCACAGGCGCCACCAGATGCCCGGATCCGGCCCTGTGGGAAGGCCTTCGTAAAGGATGGCCGTGCAGCCGCCGATGAGCGGACCGTACACGTTGTACGAATGTCCCACGGCCCAGCCCACGTCCGAGGTACACAGGATCGTCTGGCCGGGGCGCAGGTCGAAGATCGCCGTCATGGAAACGGCAAGCGCCACGGCATAGCCGCCCACGTCGCGTTGCACACCCTTCGGCCTGCCCGTAGTGCCCGAGGTGTACAGAAGGTAGCTCGGCTCGTTGGACTCCAGCCAAGCCACGGGCACGTCCGCGGCAGCGTGCGTCGCGCGCAGCGCGCCGTAGTCGACGTCCCGCCCTTCGGTCCATGCCATATCGGCATCGAGGCCGCGATTCACCACGAGCACATGCGGCGGCGGTGCCTTCGCTTCGCGCAGCGCGGCATCCACCAGCGGCTTGTACGGGATCACTTTGCCGCCACGCATGCCGGCGTCGGCGCATACGAGCACCGCCGGCTCCGCATCGTCGATGCGCAATGCCAGGTTATGCGCGGCGAAGCCGCCGAAGACCACCGAATGAATGGCCCCGAGCCGGGCGCAAGCCAGCATCGCGAATACGGCTTCGGCCACGTTCGGCATGTAGATGACGACGCGGTCGCCGCGGCCCACACCCAACTCGGCAAGCGCGGCCGCGAACGTATTCACCTCGCGGTGGAGTTCGCGATAGGTGATTTCGCGGGTGACGCCCGTCTCGGTGGACACCGCGACGATGGCCAACTGCTCGGGACGCTCGCCCAGGTGACGATCGACGGCGTTGTAGCAGAGATTGGTCGTGCCCCCGGCGAACCAGCGCCGGAAGGGCGGGTTCGACGCGTCGAGGATGCGTTGCGGCGGCGTCTCCCAATGGATCAGCCGCGCCTGCTCGGCCCAGAAGGCCTCCGGTTCGTCGACCGAGCGTCGCCAGGCGGTGTCGTAGTCCATGCTCGCATCCGGGGGAAACGGGCCTGTGAGATTAGAGCGCGCGACCGAGACGCGCCTCTGGACGTTGGTCGAACGCCGGCGCTCCCTACCGTTCCTGGCCCGGCCTTGCCACGCCGTACATCTCCCACGCGATCTTCTTCAGCAGGGCCTGACCGTCGTCGCCCTCCTTGTAGAGGTCGAAGTGCGTCTTGCCCGGCAGGAACCGGATGTCGCTCCTGGCATGCAGGCCGTCGAGGGTCTCTTTGAGCAATTTCGCAGAGCCATCCAGGTAGAAGGTGTCCGCCGTACCCACGATGACGTGGATCTTGCCGTCGAGGTCGGGTTTCAGCGCGGGCCACTGCGTACGCAGGCGCTGCGCGATGTCATAGTGCGCCCGCCAGTAGGCGGCGACGGCCGGATCCACGGCGCCCGTATCCCGATTGAACATGGGCTGTGGCCGTCCGTCCTTGCCCCGGGGCGAGAAAACCCACTCGAAGGAAGCGAGCTGACCGCCGTAGGCGCCCAGCACGCGCTCCAGTTTCGCGAACGTCTCGAAAGTCGCGATGACCTTGCCCTTGTCGCGCACCAGCGGGTTCTCGCTGCCGTCCGGCTTGCGATAGGCGTTGGCGCCGGGTTTGGAAAGGTCGATGCCCGTGAAGTCGCGGAAGTCGCTGGGATCCGGCGATGTCGACCACGTCCCCCCGAAGATTTTCGGGTAGCGCGTCTGCAACCACAGCGTTGCCCAGCCGCCGGAGGAATGGCCGTTGAGGAAACGGCCACTCGGCTTACCGTCCATGCGATAGCGGCCCTCGAGCCAGGGGATGTACTCGGTCGTCAGCGCCTGCCCCCACGGTCCGTTGTTCACCGAATCGGCGAACTCGTGCGTACCGGTGGGGCCGGACTCGTCGAGGAGCACCCAGATCATCGGCGGCATTTCCTTCTTCGACATGGCCAGCCACAGCGCCGCGATGGTGCCGGCATAGCGGTCGAAGCCCCCGGTGAAGCCATGCGTCAGGTACACGGTGGGATAGCGCGTCATGCCGTTCGGATCGTAGCCCGGCGGGGTGACGACCCATGCCCGGATGGATTGGGAATGCCCGGCGAAATCCGTGAGCAACCGGCTTTCCAGCACTTCGGCGTGGGCATGTCCACGCGCTTCCGGCAGCGCGTCGCGCACGGCCTGCGGCGCTTTCGGCGAAAGCGCCCAGGGGTCGGCCGGCGGAACGGGCTTGCTCAGCTTCAACGGTGGCACGGTGCCACCGGGCGTCAACGTCACCTTCGTAACCTCGCTCACGAGGTCGCCGGCGTGCCGGCCGGAGTAGTTGTAGTCGTGGCCGACGTCGAGCACGGCCTGGAAGTAGTAATCGCCGGAAGGGAGCGACGAGAAGCCGGCCGGGAAGGCCTCCCCGTCGGTATCGAGGTCCACCGACTGGCCTGGCGCAATCCAGCTCACCTCGCGCGCCGCCACCGATACCGCCTTCGGCTGGAACGGATTCGTGTCGACCGCTTCGGGCTTGTCGCTCCCCGACACCGGCGTCGCGAACACGAGTAGGCGGCCGGACGTGCCGGGACTGCCGATGCCATCGAGGGAAACACGGACGATGCGATGCGCGAGCGGCGCCTCGTCGGCCTGGACGGCGGTCGCGCCACCCAGGAAAGCGAGCGCGGCGAGCGCGCAGGGAAGGTTCTTCATCGGGTGGTCCCCTCTCGGGCCGCGGGAGCGCGGCGTGGCAACATGGCCGATCCTGCCACGACACGAGGAACGAACGGAATGGATGCGGAGTGGATCAGCCGCCACGCACTGTCGATCTGGGCCCTGTTGCTGGCCACGGCCCTGGGTGTTGCCGACCTCGCCTGGCGCCGCGCCGTTCACCGGCGCGAAGGCCAGGACGCCGCGGCGCGCGCCATCCTGCGGCCGGCGACCACGATCGCCGTGGTGGTCGCCATGCTCACGATCGCGGCCGCTATCGCCGTGGAAGTGCGCGACGCCGCCGGCCTCACGGCATTCGACGCTGCGCTTGCCGGGCAGTTGCGCGCGAACATGCCGGACACCGCACTGCGTGCGATCGCCCTGCTCACCCACGCCGGCGACGCGCTCGTGCTCGGCGTGGCGACAGCCGTCGTCTTCCTCCTGCTGCTGTGGCGCCGGCACCGGCGTCTCGCCGGTGCGTGGATCGCCGCACTCCTGGGCACTGCGCTGATCAATTCGGCACTGAAGGCCTGGTTCCAGCGCGAGCGGCCGCTGCACGACCACGGTTTCATCGTGGAACACAGCTACAGCTTTCCGAGCGGCCATGCCTCGGGCTCGATGGTCTTCTACGGCATGCTCGCCTACGTGTTACTGGTGCTCTGTCCGCCGCGCTGGCACCGCGCCGTCGTGGTCGCCTCTGTCGCGATGATCACCCTCGTGGGCATCAGCCGCATCCTGCTCCAGGTGCACTATTTCAGCGATGTGATGGCGGGCTATGCGACGGGTTTGGCCTGGGTAACCCTGTGTGCCGGTACCGCCGAGTACGTTCGCCTGCGCGAGGGGCGCCGGGCCACCGCGTGATTTCATGCGACCGTGACGGCGCGGATGCTTCCTTGTGCCGATGCCGACACCGTCCCACGCCCTGCCCTTCGCCATCGTGATGAACACCGGTTCGGGCCACGGCGAGGCCGAAGCCGCCCGTGATGAGATCGCGCGAGTGCTCGATGCCGCCGGACGTCCCTACCGGTTCTTCCCGATCGACGGCGCGCGAGACATCAAGGACGTGGTACGGGAAGCCGCCGAGCATGCGAAAGCCAGCGGCGGCGCGCTCGTGGCGGCGGGCGGCGACGGCACCATCAATTGCGTGGCCGGCACGGCATGGCAGGAAGACCTCGTCATGGGTGTGCTGCCGCAGGGCACGTTCAATTTCGTCGGCCGCACCCACGGCATACCGTCCGGCACCCGGGAGTCCACCGAAACGCTATTGCGCGCCACGCCGAGCGACACCCAGATCGGCATGGTCAACGACAGGGCCTTCCTCGTGAACGCGAGCCTGGGTCTTTACCCGCAGGTGCTGGAGGATCGCGAGGCCTGGAAGCAACGTTTCGGCCGGCACCGTATCGTGGCCTTGTGGTCCGGACTTGCCACGATGATGCGCGGGTACCGCCCGCTGCGTATCGACGTGAGCGACGGCGCGCGTACCCGTTCGCTGCGCACACCCACGCTGTTCGTCGGCAACAACGCGTTGCAGCTGGAAAAGATCGGCTTGCCCGAGGCGGACGATGTGCGCCGCAACGACGGTACGCTTGCCGGCTTGATGTTGAAACCCATCGGCAGGCTGGCCATGCTCGGCATCATCCTGCGCGGCGCGCTCGGCAAACTCGGCGACGCGGAGCACGCCGTGAGCTTTCCTTTTCGCGAGATCACGGTCGTGCCGAAGGGCCATGGCCATGCGATCAAGGTGGCGGTCGACGGGGAAATCGTCTGGCTCAAGCCCCCCATCGTTTTCCGCGCCGCCCCGCGCCCCTTGCGCCTGCTGACCGATGGGGAGCGCCAGCCGGGGGAGGATCCGGGTTGAGCCTCGTCGTGCAGATCTCCGACCCGCATTTCGGCACCGAACGGCCCGACGTGGTCGCGGCCTTGCACGAGGCGATCGTCTCGCTTCGGCCCGCGCTGATCATCCTGTCGGGTGACCTGACCCAGCGCGCCCGCCGGTCGCAGTTCGCCGCGGCGCGCCGGTTCATCGACGGGTATGCACTGCCGACGCTCGTCATACCGGGTAACCACGATGTGCCTCTGTTCAACCTGTTCGCGCGCGCGTTCGATCCGTTCGGGAACTACAGGCGCGCGTTCGGCCGCGACCTGGAGCCGGTATTCGAGAACGCCGACGTGCTCGCCATCGGCGTCAACACCGTGCGGCCCGCCCGACACAAGAACGGCGAGGTCTCGGACGCGCAGATCGAGCGCGTTTCCACCCGCCTGCGCTGCGCCGCCGGGAACCAGCTGCGCATCGTGGTCACGCACCAGCCGGTGCATGTCATACGCGAAAAGGACGTGCAGAACCTCCTGATCAACCGCGAGCGCGCGATCGCCGCGTGGGCCGAAGCGGGTGCCGACCTGGTGCTCGGTGGCCATATCCACCTGCCTTACGTACGGCCCCTCGACAGCGAAACGCAAAAACTTGCGCGGCCGCTCTGGTCCGTGCAGGCGGGCACCGCCGTGTCCAAGCGCATCCGCGAAGGCATCAGCAATTCGTTCCACGCGATCCGGCGCGACCGCGCCGGCGAGTGCACGGTGGAACAGTGGGATTATGACGAAGCGGCAAGGCGGTTCGCTGCGGGCAGCCGGACGTCGATCCCACTGAGGCCCTGAGGGTGGCGGGGCCGCCTTTGGTCGCGACTTGTCCATACAAGTTGTCGACGTGTCGCAGGTCTACTATCGGGCCGTCCATCCAAGGGGCCACGCCATGAGCTATCCAGCCGCACCACGCCGTTCCGCCGTGGCCAATGCCGTTTATGGCCTGCTGAATCCCATTCCTTTCGGGTTCTTCGTAGCCGCCCTGATCTTCGACATCGCCTATGCCAAGACGGGCACCATCCTCTGGGCGAAAGGCGCCTCCTGGCTGATCACCTTCGGCCTGCTGCTCGCGATCGTGCCACGCCTCGTCAACCTCACCCAGGTCTGGATCACCTCGCGCCGGTTCGGCACCGCCGCGGACCATGTGGATTTCTGGTTGAACGTGGTCGCCATCGTCGCCGCCATCCTCAATGCTTTCGTCCACACCCGCGACGCCTACGCGATCATGCCGGCTGGACTGTGGCTGTCCATCGTCACCGTGTTGCTGATCGCCATCGGCAACGTGGTCATTGCGGTGCACTATTCGACGGCTCGGGAGATCCTCCATGACTAAGGCAATCCGACCCGCCGCCCTCGCCTTCTCCTGCGTGCTGGCGCTGGGCGCCTGCAGCGGGAAAAGCCAGCAGAATCCCGCCGACCAGGTGGGCAGCGATCCGTCGCTGCCGAAGGCGAGGAACTTCCTCCTGCCGCCGATGCAGGTGCCGCGCTACACAGGGTGGAAGGAGGGAGCCACACCCACCGTCGCGCCGGGCCTGAAGATCGAGAAGATCGCCGGCGACCTCAAGCATCCGCGTCAGTTGCTCACGCTCCCCAACGGCGACGTACTGGTCGTCGAAGCCAACGGACCGGGCGAGGAAGCGGTCACCACTCCGAAGCAGTTGATCGCGGGCATGGTCAAGAACACCTCGGGCAAGGGCGCGAAGGGCGGCGACCGCATCACGCTGCTGCGCAAGACCGCTTCGGGCGCATGGGAGCAGCACACGTACATCGAGCACCTGCATTCGCCGTTCGGTGTGCAGTTGATCGGCAACACGCTGTACGTCGCCAACACCGGTGACATCGTGACCTTCCCCTATACGGAAGGCGCGACCCGCATCGACGCGCCGGGTACGGAATTCACCGACCTGCCGTCGACGGTCAACCACCACTGGACCAAGGCGCTGCAAGCCAATGCGGACGGCACGAAGCTGTACGTGGGCGTGGGGTCGAACAGCAACATCACCGAGAATGGCCTGGAGGTCGAGTACCGCCGCGCCAACGTGCTGGAAGTGGACGTGGCCAGCCGTGGCAGCCGCATCTACGCATCGGGTATCCGCAATCCGACCGGCCTGCAGTGGGACCCGACGATGAACACCCTGTGGGCGATCGCGAACGAGCGCGACGAGATCGGCGACGACCTCGTGCCCGACTACATGACCTCGGTGAAGGAAGGCGCGTTCTACGGCTGGCCATACAGCTATTACGGGCAGAACGTGGACACACGCGTGAAACCGCAGCGCCCCGACATGGTGCAGAAGGCGATCAAGCCCGATTACGCGCTCGGTTCGCACGTGGCCGCGCTCGGCTTCCTGCTGAGCCAGCGGAACGCATTGCCCGCGCAGTACCAGAACGGCGCGTTCGTCAGCGAGCACGGCAGCTGGGACCGTTCGCCGCTGAGCGGCTACGCGGTGGTGTTCATTCCCTTCCAGGACGGCAAGCCCGTCGGCAAGCCGCAGACACTGGTGAGCGGTTTCTACTCCAAGGACGAAAAGGAACTGTACGGTGCGCCGGTGGGCGTGGTGTTCGACAAGGACGGCGTGCTGCTCATCGCCGACGACGTAGGCAATACCGTGTGGCGCGTCTCCGCCGCCGGGCCTTGATAGTTACCTGTGGGAGCCGCTTCAGCGGCGATGGGTGCTTGCCCCAGGCGTGCCCGCTGCCGCGGGATCGCCGCTGAAGCGGCTCCCACAAAGCGGCGGCTCTCACAAGGCATGCTCCTACGCGTATTGCATCTTGCGGGCCATGCCGCCGTCCACGGTGAAGTTCTCGCCGGTGATGAAGCCAGCCTGCGAGGAAAGCAGGAACAGCGCCAGCGCGCCGATGTCCGGCGGGAGGCCCGCACGTCCCACGGGATGTTGCGCATGGTCCGCCGCCGAGAGCCTGGGCTTGCGGCGAGCCGAGGGTTTCTTCCACTCGTCCACAACGATCCAGCCGGGATTGATCGCGTTCACCCGCACCGGTCCCGCACTGATCGCCAGCGCGTGCGTGAAGGCCACGATGCCGCCCTTGCTGGCGGCATAGGCTTCGGTGTCCGGCTCGGACTGGTGGGCGCGCGAGGAGGCGATGTTCACGATGGCACCGTTGCTTTCCTTCAACGCCGGCAGCGCATGCTTGCTGCAAAGGAAGGTGCCGCCGAGGTTGGTATCGATGCGGCGCTTCCACTCGCTCCATTCGAGGCGTTCCAACGGACCCGTTTCCGGATCGGCGATGCCGGCATTGTTCACCAGCCCGTCGATCCGCCCGAAGCGGCGCAGCGCGCTGCCGACGAAGCGTTTCACGCTGGCCTCCTTCGCCACGTCGAGCACGAGGAACGCGGCGCGCTCGCCGACGTTCCACTCGGCGAGGCACGCTTTGCCGGCTTCGGCGTCCAGGTCGCCGATGACCACGCTGCCACCAGCCTCCAGCACCGCCTGCGCAATGCCTTTGCCGATACCCTGTGCGCCGCCGGTGACGAGCACGACCTTGCCCGGCCATTCGATGGCGGCGGGCGACGGCGACGGGGATGCATGTTTCGGGGCTGGCATGGGTTCACTCCGTACGGTGACACCGCGATCGTCCGCGCGACGCCGTGGAGGAAATGTCATGCATGACGGTAGTAATCCACCTCGCGATACTTACGTGCATACAGGCCGAAGGCCAGCGCCGCCACGGCGGCGAACGCCGCGAAGAAGAACATCTGGAACGCGGTCGCGCCGATGCCGGTGCCTGCGATGCCTGCCAGCACCGCGTCGTTGCGCACGCCCGCGTTCGCCAGGAGCACCCAGAGGTTTCCCACGGTAACGCTGAGGGTCCAGAAGCTCATCAACGTTCCCTTCATCGACGGCGGTGCCTGGCTGTAGGCGAATTCCAGACCCGTCGCCGACACCAGCACCTCGCCCATGGTGAGGAAAACGTAGGGCAGCAATTGCCATGCGATGGAAACGGCGTCGCCACCGTCGATCGCAAGCTGGATGAGGCCCACGATCACCCAGGCGATGGCCGAGAACACGATGCCCGCGGTCATGCGACGGAGCGCCGTCGGCTCGATGCCCATGCGGCGCAACAGCGGAAACAGCACGAGGTTGTTGAACGGAATCAGCAGCAGCACGAGGGCGGGATTCACCGCCTGCATCTGCGCCGGGTGCAGCCAGTCCGGCATGCTCATGGCGTTCGCCTGCAACACCCAGGTGGAGGCCTTCTGGTCGAACAGCGACCAGAAAGGCGTGACCAGCGCGAACACCAGCAGCACGCGCAGCACCGCGGCCACGGCATCCACCGCCTCGTCCGGGTGCTTTCCGCGGGCACGATCGATCTGCAGGCGGGTTCCGATGCCCATGCCGCCGAGAACCAGCACGAAGGCGAGGCACAGGGCGGCGACGATGCCGAGCGTGGGCATGAGGGCGAGCGAGCCCGCAGCCAGGACGAAGGCCGCGCCGGCGACCGCGAGACCGGGCCTCCCCTGCCCGGGCGCATGCGCCAGAAGGGCCGTGCGAACAACCTTGGTGAACCCGTGCGGATCGCTTCCGGACGGAGGCAGCATCACGTAATGCCTGCGTCCGCTCCAGAACACCACCGTGGCGACGAACATCAGGGCCCCGGGGATGCCGAAAGCCACCGCCGCGCCGTAGTGGCGAAGGAAATACGGCATCGACAGCGACGCCAGGAACGACCCCACATTGATCATCCAGTAGAACGCGTCGAACACCACCTTCGCGAGGCGCCGGTTGCTCTCGTCGAACTGGTCGCCGACGAAGGCGGCCACGCAGGGCTTGATGCCGCCCGCGCCCAGCGCGATCAGCGCCAGCCCCGTGTAGAACCCAGGCACGCTGTGCTCGAACACCGCGAGGCACAGGTGTCCCACGCAGTACAGGAGGCTCAGCCAGAGCACGGTGCGGTACTTGCCGAACCACCGGTCCGCGAGCCAGCCGCCGAGCAAGGGGAAGAAGTACACGCCGATGACGAAGGTGTGGAAAACGTCCTTGGCGGCACCCGGCCTTTCCCCCTCGGGCAGGTACATCAGCAGCGACGTGACCAGGAACGGGGTGAGGATGTTGCGCATGCCGTAGAAGCTGAAGCGCTCGCAGCCCTCGCTGCCCACGATGTACGGGATCTGGCGCGGCAGGCGCGGGCGTCGCGGGGCGTCGGCGTCTAGGGTGGTCATGGCGTTCCCGGTGCAGTGAGCAACCGCGGGATCCTAAACGAAACGCTCAGGCGCGCCGCGCTACGCTTGTATCCATGCCCACTCCTGGAGCCATCATGCAGCCCATTCGCACCGGCCTCATCGGCTATGGCACGGCAGGCGCCGTCTTCCACGCGCCGCTGATCGCGGCCGCGTCAGGACTGCGCCTGACCGCCATCGGCAGTCGTCGGGTGGACGAGATCGCCCGCGACTTTCCCGAGGCCAAGGCTTACGAAAATCCTCAATCACTTATCGACGACCCTGACATCGAGCTGGTCGTGATCGCCACGCCCAACGACACGCATGCCGCCCTCGCCCGTGCAGCGCTGGCCGCGGGCAAGCACGTGGTGGTGGACAAACCGTTCACCCTCGATGCCGGTGAGGCCGAGGCACTGATCGCACTGGCCGCTGCCGCGGGACGGAAGCTGTCGGTGTTCCACAACCGCCGCTGGGACAGCGACTTCCTGACGGTGCGGCGCCTCGTCGACGACGGCCGGCTCGGCGAGGTCGCCTACTACGAGGCGCACTTCGATCGCTTCCGCCCGGAGATCAAGCAGGGGTGGCGCGAAACGGAGGTACCGGGCGCCGGGCTCCTGTACGACCTCGGGGCCCACCTCATCGACCAGGCGCTGGTGCTGTTCGGCATGCCACGGGCCGTCACCGCCGACGTGACCCGGCAGCGCGCCGCCGCGCGGGCCGACGATTATTTCCACGTCGTGCTCGATTACGGGCGGCGGCGCGCGGTGCTGCATGCGTCGGTGCTGGTGCGCGATCCGGGCCCACGCTACCTCGTGCACGGTGACGGGGGCAGCTTCGTGAAGTACGGCATGGACGGTCAGGAAGCGGCGCTTCGCGAGGGACGCCGCCCGGGCGGTGAGGGATGGGGCGAAGACGACCCGGCCCTGTTCGGCCGCTTCACCGATGCAGACGGCACGGTCGCGACGATCGATTCGCTGCCCGGCCGCTACACGGCCTTCTACGAGGGCATCGCAGAGTCGATTCGCGACGGCTCGCCGCTTCCGGTGGAAGCGCGCGAGGCGCGCGATGTGATCCGGGTGATCGAGGCCGCGCAGATCAGCGCAGAAGAGCGTCGTACGATCGCTCTGTAAGGCATCCGATCCATTGTGGGAGCCGCTTCAGCGGCGATGGGTACTCGCGGCAAGCCGGCCCGCTACCGCGGGATCGCCGCTGAAGCGGCTCCCACAGGTGTTCAATGGTCGCCGGCGGCCACAGGACGCGACGGATCGCTGACCCACCCGCTCCACGACGGTGCATACAGGCGTGAGCCACACAGACCGGCGTAGTCCATCGCCAGGAGGTTGTGGCATGCCGTGACGCCCGACCCGCACATGTGCACGACGTCTTCCGGCGGATGAGGACCGATGATCGCCCTGAACGCGCGCCGCAGTTCCTCGGGTGCGCGGAAATATCCTTCGGCGTCGAGGTTGTCGGCGAACGGCCGGTTGCGCGCGCCAGGGACGTGGCCCGCCACGGGATCCAGCGGTTCGATATCGCCGCGGAAGCGCGGTGCCGCGCGCGCATCCAGCAGCAACAGACGGCCGCTGGCCAGACCCTCGGTGAGTTCGTCCGCCGTGATGGCCTGGTAAAAACTCACGTGGACGGCAGTGGGCTCGCGCACCGGCAGCGCATGGTCCACGGGCAGCTCCGCCTTCACCCATGCGGGCCAGCCGCCATCGAGCACCGCCACGTTCTCGATACCCGCCAGACGCGCCAGCCACCAGAAGCGTGCCGCCGCCAGCGAGCCTCCCGCCGCGTCATAGACGATCACCTGGAGGTCGGGCCGCCAGCCGGCGGCGGCGAGCCATGCCGAGAAATCTTCCGCGGAAGGCAATGGATGCCGCCCGCGGCCATTCGACGGCGAACGCATGTCCGCCAGGTCGCGATCGAGGTCGGCGCGCACCGCGCCGGGAATGTGCGACACGGCATAGTCCTGGTCGCCCTTGCCCGGATCGCGGCCACCCGGCTGGTTGAGGTCAAACCGGGCATCGACGAACAGCACGTCGTGCGCCGGCAACTGGGCGGCCGTGGCCGCGTCGATGAGTGTGCGTGAAATCAGCATGGGTGTCCCATCCGCTTCAGCAGGTTGAGGAGGATCGCGGCCGTCACACCCCAGATGCGGTAGCCGGCATGGAGGAATTCGACCATCTCCCGCCGGTGACCGCGGAAGTCCATGGTGTAACGGCGGAGGTTCGCCGGCTCGAGGAAGAACGCGAAGGGCACCTCGAACACTTCCGCGACCTCGCCCGGATCCGGTTTCAGCGTCGCGTCGGCCGCGACCCGGGCGACCACGGGTGTGACGGAATAGCCGCTGATCGTCTCGAACGCCTCCAGGTACCCCAGCGGCGTGACCATGTCGGCGGCGAGGCCGATCTCCTCGTGGCTCTCGCGCAGTGCAGCGGCGACGACGTCCGCATCGGTCGGCTCCACCCGTCCGCCCGGGAACGCCACCTGCCCCGCATGCTGTTGCAAGGTGTCGGTGCGCAGCGTGAGCAGGAGGTTCTGTTCGCGGTCGTCGCGGATGCCGATGAGCACGGCGGCCGGTCGGCGCGGGCCGGTGCCGATCAGTTCGGCCATGTCGTCATGGTTCCAGCCGCGCGGGCCCGGAGGCGCTTCCAGCGGAAGCAGCGCACCGCGCAACCGGGCGAGCATGTCGTCCATCAGGCGCCTTCCCGGAGGGGCAGCACTTCATCCATGAGCCGGATCTTCTCGGCGTCGCTCATCCTCGTCCATCGGGCGATCTCGTCGCCCGTGCGCAGGCAGCCCATGCAGAGGCCACGCGTGTCGAGGCGACACACGCCGGTGCAGGGGCTGAGGGGCAACGTGGGGGAGGAAGCAATGACCATACCTGCGGTCATTGTAGCGTCATGGCACCGGTGGGAGCCGCTTCAGCGGCGATGGGCGGGACAAGGCAGCCGCTGCCGCGGGACCGCCGCTGAAGCGGCTCCCACGACTACTGGACGTCCATCAGTTCGATTTCGAACACCAGCGCCTCGTTCGGCCCGATGCGAGGCAGTTCGCCACGTTCACCGTAGGCCAGCGCGGGTGGAATCACCACCTTCCAGCGGTCGCCGACGCGCATCCGCGGGATCACGTCCTGCCAGCCGGGAATGACGCGGTTCACCGTGAAGGTGACGGGCTTGCCGTGTGCGTAGGAGCTGTCGAATTCGGTGCCGTCGATGAGCGCACCGCGATAATTGACGACCACCGTGCTGGTGACCTTCGCCTGCGGGCCGTTACCCTTCGCCAGCACCGCGTACTGGATGCCGGAAGGCAGCGTGACCACACCGGGGCGTGTCTTGTTGCGGGCGAGGAAGTCGGCACTGCGCTTCGCGTTGGCCGCGGCGACGCGCCGGAACTCCACGACGGAGTCGCGCTGCACCTTGGCGTCGAAATTCACGAGCTGCTGTTGCATCACGTCGATCGGCACACCGGGCGGGCGCTTCGCATAGCCGTCCTGCAAGGCCTTCACCAGCACGGCGATGTCGACATCGGGCTGCGCGCTGTTCGCGAACTGTGTG